>NZ_NPJM01000041.1:0-63157 GCF_002251455.1 Prevotella sp. P4-51 | reverse complement strand
CGGCCTTGCCCTGCTTCCATGCGGTGTCGTCGAAGCCGGGCTTCTGCCATCCGTCGGCAGGAGTGTCGGTGGTGTAGCGGCCCTCCCATTCGGCGTCTTCGGCATTGGGCGCCACCACGTCGAGCAGTTTCTTGGCGGGGGTTCCCATGAAGCGGTATACCTGTCCGTCTACGCGCAACAGACCCTCGAGGGGCTTCTGTCGGGGCGACCAGTGGGTGATGTTACCATCGTTGAGGTGGTCGTAGGGCGACCAGAGGGTGAAGTAAGGGTCATTGGTGATGAGCGGAACGGCAGGCAGGCGCAGCGCTGTCTGGCGATAGGGCTCATAGAAGTTGTCGGCCTTGGCGTAAACCAAGAATGTGGCGAGAAGCGCCACCAATAGCATTGATTTCTGTTTCATGATAATGGTATAGAGATAACGTGTAATAATGATAAAGTCTGTAGAAATCGCCCTGATGCAGGTGCTGGTTTCTACAAACTTCGTGATAAGTTTCTTATTTGAGGTTGAAGACCAGGTGGCGGCCACGGGTCAGCTCGTCGTGAGAGATGCGGTAGCGGCTGAGCTTCTTGCCACCGAGCGACATGCTGCTGATAAATTTCTGGCCGTCAAGGTCGCGGTTGGCTTCGATAACTATGTCGCCCTGGGGATAGTAACGCTTGTCGAGATGCAGCGTCACGCGGTCGAAAACGGGAGAAGTGAGGGTATAGTAGGGCTGGCCGGGGCAGTCGGGGTAGAGACCCATCATCGAGAAGATGGCCCACGACGACATGGTGCCGCAGTCTTCGTTGCCGGGAATACCGTCGGGCGTGGCCTTGTAATACTTGTCGAGCAGGCGTGCCACCTCTTTCTGCGTGCGCCACTCTTGGCCTTTGAAGTAGCTGAACAGGTAGGGATAGGCGATATCGGGCTCGTTGGCAGGGTCATAGAGATTCTCGTCAAACACCCGCTGCAGTTTGTTGACAAAAGCCTTCTCGCCACCCATGAGGCGTGCCAGTCCCTTCACATCGTGGGGCACGTAGAAGGTGTAGTTCCAGGCCGAGCCCTCGTGGAATCCGGGAGCGTTGGAGAAGTCGGCGCCGTCCTTGGGGTCAAACGGGGTGAGCCAGGAGCCGTCGGCGTGGCGTGGGCGCAGGGTTCCAAACTTCTTGTCGTAATAGTTCTTGTAGCCGAGTGAACGCTTGTAGAACAGGGCGGCATCGTCCTTCTTGCCCAAGGCTGTCGCCAGATTGCTCAAGGCATAGTCGGCGATATAGTATTCGAGGGCGTGCGACACCGAGTTGTCTCCCGAGTTGTCCTGGGCAAAGGCGCCGAGAGGCACGTAGCCTTTGGCGATATAGTCGTCGATGTCGGGACGCATGCGGTTGTCCTTGCCGGGCAGCGTGGCACTGGCGCGGAACGCCTTGTAGGCTGTCTCGATGTCGAAGTCGCGCAAACCTTTGAGCCAGGTATCAGTAATGACAGGTATCGACGGGTCGCCTTCCATGGTCCATGTCTCCCGTCCGAACAGCTCCCACTTCGGCATCCATCCCCACTCCTTATACATGTCTATCATCGAGCGCACCATGTCGGTCTGTCGCTCGGGATAGAGCAGAGTCTCCAGCTGGTGCAGGTTGCGATACGTATCCCAGAGCGAGAAGACCGTGTAGCGGGTGCGGTCGGTACGTCCTATGCGTCCGTTCTCCATCTCGGGGTATTCGCCGTTGACGTCCTGGAGGATATTGGGATGTATCTGGGTGTGGTAGAGAGCGGTATAGAACACGCGGCGCTGTGCCTCGGTTCCGCCCTCAACGGTAATGGTGTTGAGGGTTTCGGCCCAACGCTTGCGTGCTTCTGCGCGAACCTTGTCAAACTGGAAACCTTGCTGCTCGTGGTCCAGATTTTCGCGGGCGTTGGCAATAGACACGAAGCTGACGCCTATCTGAACCTCAACCTGCTCGCCCTCTTCGGCGTCGTAGCTGAAATAGTAGCCCACCTCATTGCCGGCGAGCTCACGCTTATAGTTACGGTATATCTTGTACTTTCCGTTGTCTGGGTCCCACTGTGCCTCGACGCCGGTCATAGGCGGCTGCTTCTTCCAGAAGCCTGCCTCGCGCGGCGCCTTGTTCACGCGCATCACGAAGTACATGGGGAACACGGCTTGAGGGTTGTAGCAGAATGTTCCCAACAGTCGCATGCCTTCTATCTCGGTATCCGAAACCCGGCGTATACTTCCTCCAACCTCGTTGGTCAGTCCGTCGCCGACGTTCATGAGCAGATGGGCCTCGCCCTTCTTGAAGGTAAAGCGCTCAATGGAAGAGCGGTCGGTGGCAGTGACCTCACACTTGATGCCATACTTGGTGAGCTCGTTGGAGTAGTAGCCCGGCGTAGCCTGTTCGTTACGGTACTCGGAGCCATAGTTGCGGTAGTCTACATCCAGCTTGCCCTGCGTGGGCATCAGCAGCAGAGAACCCATCTCGGGGCAGCCCACACCGCTCAGGGTGACATGGGCAAAGCCGGTGAAGTACTTGTTCTCATGCACATAGGGCGTAGACCACCAGCGGGCGTCCTTGTCGTAGACATTGAGGTCGGACCCCATCACATTGAACGGAACCACAGACATCAAGCCGTGAGGCCGGATGGCGCCAGGGTTACACACACTGAAATTGGTCGTTCCGATAAACGGATCGACATAATCTACCGGTTGCTTCTGTGCCTGTGTCGAGATCACCGACATGGCAAGCAGCGCCATAGCTAATATCGTCTTCTTATACATATTATATATCTTTGCTACAAAGGTAATGCAAACCGCAGAGAATACAAAACAATCTGCTCCATTTTTTCCCCCACGGGCCGTTTCTTTCTCGATTTCACACCTGGGGGCAATCTCCATCGCGCCAACCATCATGACGACGACAGCGCAACAAGAGAGAAAATAAACGGGTTTTATTTTGTATTTCTCTGCGGTTTACACTAACTTTGCACTTATAATCATAAGGTATATGGCAAAGAATGTATCTTGGTCGGACGACTACTGGTTGCTGCTGATGCAGCTCTACCTGCGCAAACCCGTAGGTGTAAAGGCGCTATATTCACGTGGATTGGTGCAGTTGGCCCTCGAGCTGCATATCGAGCCACGCGTGCTGCGCGCCCAGATGTTCCGCCTGCGTCAGATTGACGCCCCGGTCATCCAGCAGCTTTGGGACAAGTACGCAACCCACCCCGCTCGGTTGCGCAAGGAGGTCAACCTGCTGCGGGGCATGAATGGATTCGGGCTTGCCAGCGAGTTCTATCAGGGCGTCGAGGTGAGCGGCATGTCGTGGGAGAACGACTTCAAGCCCATCGACGGCACTACCCTTATTCCCCTCGCGCTGGTGCTGGTGCTCGACCTCTACTTCAGGCTGGTGCCCATCACCATGGTGCCCGAGACGCCCGAGATCGTCGAGCTGGCACAGCTCATCGGCATCACCCCCGCCGAGGTATGCCAGGTGATGGATATATTCCAGGGATTTGACCCCTACCTTAATAGAACTACCGATACCGAAGGCGCGCTCTACGAGGCGTGCAAGGCGATATGGAACCGCTTCGGCAACGACGACCCCAACCCTCTTGCGTCCTTTGCCGCACAGGTGAAGGACTATTTCAAGTAAGTCAGACTTCAGGTTATGAACGAGCAACGTTTAATACAGGAACAGCAGCAGCGCCTCATCCAGCAGCAGCGCCTCACCCAGCAGCAGATGATGCTGGTCAAAATGCTTGAGATGCCCGCTGCCGAAATGGCAGAGCACGTCAACACCGAGCTCAACGACAACCCCGCCCTCGAGCGTGTCGACGACGCCGACGACCTGCCCCATAGCGACAACCAGCTCGACAACGACGACACCGCAGAGACCTTTGACGAGCAGAACGAGCGTCAGGAGCGCAAAGACGCCCTCGACAGCGCCCTCGAGCAGTTGGGCGACAACGACGACGAGGTCTCGCCCGCCGACGGATACCACCAGGGCACAGCCTCTGCCGAACCTGCACAGTACGAAGCCGACATCCCCTCGTTCTACGACCAGCTCAAGGAGCAGATGATGGAGCTACAGCTCACCGACACCGAGCGCGCCATACTCGAATACCTCATCGGCTCGCTCGAGTCCGACGGCCTGCTCCACAAGGATATCAGCACCATCTGCGACGAGCTCGCCATCTACAACAATATCGACGTTGCCGAGAGCGAGATTGAACGTATGCTCGCCATTCTGCAGACTTTCGACCCTGCTGGCGTAGGCGCACGCTCGCTGCAGGAGTGTCTGCTCATCCAGATCAACCGCCGTGAGGAGTCGCAGACCAAGCAGCTCATGCGGCGCGTCATCACACAGTACTACAGAGCCTTCACCCACAACCAGTGGGACAAGATACGGCAGAGTCTGCAGCTCAGCGACGTCCAGGCCGAAGCCCTACGCGCCCAGTTGTCCAAGCTCAACCCCAAGCCCGGCGTGGCCTACGACGGCACTGCCAACGGCAAGTGGCAGCAGATAACCCCCGACATCATCGTCGAAACCTCTGACGACGGACACATCAGCTTCACCTTCAACGACGGCGACATCCCGCAGCTCTGCGTGAGCCGAGAGTTTCTCGACATGGTCGACACCTACAAGCGCAACAAGGACGGACTCAACCGCAACGCCAAAGAGGCCATTCTCTTTGCCAAAGAGAAGATAGACAAGGCACGCGGATTTATCCGCGCAGTAGAGCAGCGGCGACAGACGCTCACTCTGGTCACACAGGCCATCATCGACTGGCAGCGACAGTATTTCCTCGACGGCGACGAGAGCGACCTGCGACCCATGATACTTAAGGATATCGCCACCGTCACCGGACTCGACATCTCTACCGTCTCCCGCGTGGCCAACGCCAAGTACATGCAGACCCAGTGGGGCATCCACCCGCTCAAGTTCTTCTTCTCCGACGGCTATGTGGGCAGCAATGGCAAGAAGACATCTACCCGCCGGCTGCTCGTGGCGCTGCAGGAGCTCATCGACAAGGAAGACAAGCGCGCCCCACTGAGCGACGACACACTGGCAGAGAAGATGAAGGAACTGGGATTTCCCGTGGCGCGGCGCACCATAGCCAAATACAGAGACCGACTGGGCATTCCCGTAGCACGACTTAGACGATGAACACGAAAAAGATAATCATTGCGGCGCGCGTGATGAGCGCCATCTTCACTCCTTTCTACCTTCCCATCGTGGGACTGGTAGCCCTGTTTGTTTTCAGTTATCTTGGGCTACTCCCCTGGGCATACAAACTGCTGGTACTGGGCATGGTCTATCTGTTTACCATCCTCGTGCCCACGCTGCTCATCCACCTCTACCACCGTTATCAGGGCTGGACGCCGCTGCAGATAGGCGTCAAGGAGCGCCGCATGGTGCCCTACGCCGTTTCCATCTTCTGCTACTTCGCCTGCTATTACCTCATGACGCGGCTGCGCATCCCCAGCTTTATGGCGCGCATCCTCATGGCGGCACTGCTCATCCAGATAGTGTGCGCCATCGTCAACGTGTGGTGGAAGATTTCCACCCATACCGCCGCCATCGGTGGCGTCACGGGAGCGCTCATGGCGTTCTCGATGCTCTTTGCCTTCAACCCCGTGTGGTGGCTCTGCTTCACCCTGCTCGTCTCGGGCATGGTGGGCTCCAGCCGCATCATCCTCCACCAGCACACCCTGGGGCAGGTGCTTGCCGGCTATGGCATCGGACTGTTAATCGGCTTTATTGTTATCATCTGAACTGCATATCATAAACATACATATTATGAAACCAATCATTAGCATTATCATGGGCAGCACCAGCGACCTGCCCGTAATGGAGAAAGCCTGCAAGTGGCTCAACGACCATGAGATTCCCTTTGAGGTCAACGCACTCTCGGCACATCGCACCCCCGACGCCGTAGAGACATTCGCACGCGGAGCCAAGGAGCGGGGCATACGCGTCATCATCGCGGCAGCAGGCATGGCGGCAGCCCTGCCCGGAGTGATTGCCGCCTCGACCACTCTGCCCGTCATCGGAGTGCCCATCAAGGGCATGCTCGACGGACTCGATGCCATGCTGAGCATTATCCAGATGCCCCCAGGCATACCCGTGGCCACAGTAGGAGTCAATGCCGCACAGAACGCTGCCATACTTGCCGCCGAGATGATTGCTCTCAGCGACGAGCGCGTGGCACAGGTCGTGGCCGACTGGAAAGCCGGACTCGGCGCCAAGATAGAGAAGGCCAATAAGGAACTGGCAGAAATCAAGGACTATGAGTACAAGTGCAACTGATTTGTTCAACTACCGCCGACGCCAGTCGTCAGTGGTACACATAGGTTCCATCGACATGGGAGGCGACAACCCTATCCGCATCCAGTCGATGACCACCACCAACACCAATGACACCGCTTCCAGCATAGCCCAGGCCGAGCGCATCATCGAGGCAGGCGGAGAGCTGGTGCGTCTTACCACACAGGGCTCGCGCGAAGCCGAGAACCTCAAGAATATCAATGCCGGCATACGCGCCGACGGCTACAAGACGCCGCTCGTGGCCGACATCCACTTCAACCCGCATGTAGCCGACGTCGCCGCGCTCTATGCCGAGAAGGTGCGCATCAACCCCGGCAACTACGTCGACCCGGCCCGCAAGTTTGTGCATCAGGAGTACACCGACGAGGAGTACGCCCAGGAGCTGCAGAAGATAGAAGACCGCTTCGTGCCCTTCCTCAACATCTGCCGGGAGCACCACACAGCCATACGCATCGGCGTCAACCACGGTTCGTTGAGCGACCGCATCCGCAACCGCTACGGCGACACGCCCGAGGGTATCGTCGAGAGTTGTATGGAGTTCCTGCGCATCTGCAAGAGGGAGCACTTCGACGACGTGGTCATCTCCATCAAGGCGTCCAACACCGTGGTGATGGTCCAGTCTGTGCGACTGCTCGTGGCACAGCTCGACCGCGAAGACATGCACTACCCTCTCCACCTCGGAGTGACCGAGGCGGGTGAGGGCGAGGACGGCCGCATCAAGAGTGCCGTGGGCATCGGAGCCCTCCTTGCCGACGGCATCGGCGACACCATCCGCGTGTCGCTCTCCGAGGAGCCCGAGGCTGAGATACCCGTGGCCCGAGAGCTGGTCGACCACTTCACCGCCCGCGCCGGCCACCGCCTCATCCCCGCTGCCGAGGCTCCTGGCTTCGACTGGCTCCACCCGTCGCGCCGCACCACCGTGGCTGCTGCCAATGTCGGCGCCGCCCATGTGCCCGTGGTCATCACCAGCGTGGTGCCCCAGTCTGCCGACGCCGACCAGCGCCCCGACTACATCTACATCGGCAGCACCATGCCCGGGCAGGTAGACCCCGAGCAGATGTACATCGCCGACTTCAACGCTCTGCCCGCCCTGCGCGAGGCGGGTCTGGAGCGCGTCTGCCCCATATACCCCACCCACGCCATGCCCTTCATCGGCATGGACACGAGCCGGGTCAAGTTTCTCGTGCTGCAGTATGGCACCCCCGCCGACGAGTATATCGCCTGCCTCAAGGCCCATCCCGAGGTGGTCGTCGTGGCTATGACCCACCATGCCAACCCCACCGGCGACCAGCGTGCACTGGTGCATGAGATGATGGCTGCCGGAGTCACCAATCCTGTAGTCTTCGCCCAGATGTACCACACCGACGACAAGGCTGCCTTCCAGCTCACCGCCGCTGCCGACATGGGCGCGCTCATGATTGACGGACTCACCGACGGACTCTGGCTCATGAACGAGGGCTCCATCGCCGCCGACGACATTGCCGCCACCGCCTTTGCCATACTCCAGGCTGCGCGTCTGCGCGTCAGCAAGACCGAGTATATCTCCTGCCCGGGCTGCGGGCGCACCCTCTACGACCTGCGCGCCACCATAGCCCGCATCAAGGAGGCCACCCGCGACATGAAGGGGCTCAAGATTGGCATCATGGGCTGCATCGTCAACGGACCCGGAGAGATGGCCGATGCCGACTACGGATATGTAGGAGCCGGCGTCAACCGTGTGTCGCTCTACCGACGCCAGGAGTGTGTCGAGAAAAACATACCCGAGGAGCAGGCTGTCGACCATCTGCTCGCTCTCATTCGTAAAGACCAACTTAACAACCAAAATCAAGAATAGCATGAAACGTCTGATGTGGGCCATCCTTCTGTTGATGGCCGTAGTCTCTGCCGACGCAGCCCGAGTGATCAAGGTGCTCGCCATCGGCAACAGCTTCTCCGAGGACGCCATTGAGCAGTACCTCTACGAGTTGGCTGCCGCCCAGGGCGACAGTCTGGTCATCGGCAACGCCTATATCGGCGGCTGCTCGATAGACCGCCACTGGAGCAACGCACAGACCGGAAAGCCCGAGTATCGTTACCGCAAGATTGTCGGAGGCAAGACCGTGACACGCCACCACGTGGCGCTCGACGACATCATCGCCGACGACCAGTGGGACATCATCTCGCTCCAGCAGGCCAGCCACTTCTCGGGGCTGCCCTACACCTACGCCAATCTGCAGCGGCTCAAGGACCACGTGCTCGCCATCTGCCCCAACAAGCAGGTCGAGATAGTATGGCACATGACCTGGGCCTACGCCAAGGACAGCCACCACCACGCATTCCGGTTCTACCGCAACGACCAGCAGTTGATGTACAACAACATCTGCCTTACCATGGCCGACCAGCTGCCTCGCGTGGGTATAAGCCGCATCATCCCTGTGGGCATGGCGGTGCAGAAGGCGCGCGGCAAGATGGGCGAAGTGCTCTGCCGCGACGGCTTCCACCTCAACAAGGCTTATGGACGCTACATCGCAGCCTGCACCTGGTGCGAATTTCTTACCGGCCGCAAGGTGGTAGGCAACTCTTATCATCCTGAGAGCGTCGATGCCCAGACGGCTCTGCTCTGCCAGAAGATGGCTCATCAGGCTATGCGCGACATCAAGCGCTGATACCGACCATTTTACCTTTGGTTCCATAGGTGGAGACAGTGTCCCTGACAGCAGGGCCTGTTTCCACCGCTTTTTTATCCGCCACAGCCACCGCCGCGCCTGCCTTCCCTACCGCTGCAGAAAGAAACCCACACCTTATTATAATATATAGCCTCATCCGGCGTTATTATAGAAAGACAACATTTAGGATCATAACCCGTATGATGCAGCATCGCTCTCTGGTCCTCCGTCTGAGGACTCTTGTTGTACTCGTGGCACTCATGGCAGCCGCCCAAGCCTCTGCCCAGACCGTCCCCGACACCCTCGCCGCCACCCCGGCTCTCACTCTCACTGCCCCCGACTCCACCGCGCAGCCCATGCCACGCATAGACCGCCTCACCTCGACCCGACTCTACCAGATGACCTACATCGGAGTGCCCCTCGTGGCAGCCGGACTGCTGGTCAAGGGTCAGGATGCCCACTTCCGCGGACTGCACCATGACTATCTGCCCGAGTATCGCAGCCATGTAGACGACGGCATGCAGTTTCTGCCGGGTCTGGTGATGATAGGCCTCAAGACCGCCGGCGTTGAGAGCCGCAGTTCGTGGGGCCGCATGATAGCCTCGGGCGCACTCTCGGCAGCCATCATGGGCAGCGTGGTCGAGAGCATCAAACTCACGTCCAAGGTAGAACGCCCCGACGGCAGCGACAACCACTCCTTCCCCTCGGGCCACACCGCCACAGCCTTCATGACCGCCACCATGCTCAGCAAGGAGTACGGCCATCTGAGCCCGTGGGTGGGCATCGGAGCTTACTCGGTGGCTACCACCACCGGACTCATGCGCGTGGTCAACAACAAGCACTGGCTGAGCGACGTGCTCACTGGCGCTGGCATCGGCATCATCTCTACCGAGCTGGGCTACTGGGTGGCCGACCGCCTCTTCCGCGACCGCGGCATCACCCACCACTCCACAGCCTATACCCTCGACATGATGCGACGCCCATCGTTCCTCGGCATCTACGTGGGCATGAACATACCGCTGAGCAAGTACGACATCGACGAGCAGCACGAGTTCCGCACCTCGGCAGGCTCGACCGCAGGCGTCGAGGGTGCCTACTTCTTCACACCCTATGTGGGCGTGGGCGGACGCGTCACCGTGACCAACACCCAGATTATCACCGACGGCAACGTGGCAGAAGACCACACCTTCGATGCCGTCTCGGGCTATGCCGGAGCCTACTTCTCGCTGCCCCTCACCCCGCGCTGGCAGATAGGCACCAAGGCGCTGGCGGGCTATGTACACTACCCGCGGCTCAGACTCAAGAGCATGAACATAGGCACCCGCGACAGCGCCACCTTCGGAACCGGCGTCTCAGCCACCTACCGCGCCACCGACCATTACAACGCCCGTTTCTTCGTCGACTACAACCTGCTGCCCTCCCACAGCCGCGGTTCGCGCGAGTGGATGAGCACCCTGGCAGCCGGACTGTCGTTTGCCGTAGCCATCTAAGCACCGTCGCCACAGCCACAACGCCCTGTGCGACAGCTCACGCGCCCCGCACGGCGACGCCAACGCCCTCCGTCACAGCCCCAGCGCCCGTCACCACAGCCCACGCGCCCGTCGCGACGCCACCAGCCCCATCCCCTGCACCGGCAACCGATGGGGCAAAAATTATTCGCAACTTTTTGCCCAAAGACGAGGGCAGTATCGTTTTTTCTTCTTATTTTTGCAAAAGAAGCCGATATGTTTTGTCTGCTCGGCACTATTAACCCTAAAGAAGAAAGGAAACTGCCCTATGATGAACCAACTTATAGACAGACTGCATGCCGACCACCTGTCGCTTGTCATCCTTCATGAGGGTCGCGTGGCGACCTATGAGGGTCACGGCGTGCGCACACTGTATCACATTCTTGACAATGAGCCCGAGCTGCTGCTCGACGCCAAGGTAGCCATAGCCGCTGCCGGACACACCGCCGCCCAAGCCATGAAGGAGGGCGGAGTGGTAGAGGTCTATGCCGACTACATCAGCGAGCAGGCTTACGACACGCTCCACGCCGCCGGCATCAAGGTCACGGCGGTACACAAGGTGAGCCACCACGACTTTCTCAAGATATGGGAGCGTATGGGCGAGACGCTCGACGACAATCGCTGACCCGCCGCCACCACCCCCGCAAGTCTGCTGACCATCTCTGCAAGTCTGCTGACCATCTCTGCAAGTCTGCTGACCACCTCTGCAAGTCTGCTGACCACCTCTGGCGAGCTGCTGATGACCCCTGTAAAGCTGCTGATGACCTCTGCCGGTTCGTATCATAAGTCACGAGCCTACGTACCTTACGGCACGAGCCCGCGTATCATAAGTCACGAGCCCACGTATCTTCCGTTACGAGCCAGCCAAGTGCCCCAGCGCGACCGCCAAGGGGGTCTCCAACCGGCTGCGGTTCATCGCCTTGGACAGGCGAGTGGTCACCCTGCCCGCCGCTGCCCATCCGACGCCTCCCGGCCTCACCGTTGCAAGCAACGGAGACACTGCCCACGGTGGGCAAAATGTAAGGAAAAATTAAAAAAACAGCCTCAAAATTTGGCTATTGCCAATTAATTTGGTAATTTTGCATCCCAGATTGTTCTATGGTGTAATGGTAGCACAACAGGTTTTGGTTCTGTTTGTGGTGGTTCGAATCCGCCTAGAACAACTTGCATGAAGCGTCGGATATCGTGAGATTCCGACGCTTCTTCCATTATAGACAGCGACGCCGCGCTACAAAGCGGAATTATGGTAATTTTCTCTGATTTCAGGGTATGGCCTTCTGTGCCTATAGTGCGTAACTTTGCACCGTAGACCATCAACACGTTTTTTACAATTATGTACATAGAGAAGATAAAGTCGCCAGCCGACTTGAAACAGCTGGACCTGGAGGCCCTCAAGACCGTAGCCTCGGAAACCCGCGAAGCAGTATTGAACCGTGTGAGCAAGCACGGCGGACACATAGGCCCCAACCTCGGATTTGTCGAGGCCACCGTGGCGCTGCACTATGTGTTCGACGCACCCGCAGACAAGTTTGTCTTCGACGTGAGCCACCAGTGCTATCCCCACAAGGTGCTCACGGGCCGCGCCGCCGGCTTCCTGGGCGACCTCGACGACATGAACGCCATCAGCGGCTACTCCTCGCCCACCGAGTGCCCCGAGTACGACAACTTCGAGGTGGGCCACACCTCTACATCCATCAGTCTGGCCACCGGACTGCAGAAGGCGCGCGACATACGTGGCTCCCACGAAAACATCATAGCCATCATCGGCGACGGGTCGCTCTCGGGCGGCGAAGCCTTTGAAGGCCTCGACGAAGCCTCCGAACTCGGCACCGGCATCATCATCGTGGTCAACGACAACGAGATGTCGATAGCCGAAAACCATGGTGGTATCTACAAGAACCTGCGTGCCCTGCGCGAGAGCCACGGCGAGTGCCAGCACAACTGGTTCAAGGCATGGGGCTTCGACTATCACTATCTGGAGGAAGGCAATGACGTGGAGCAGCTCATCAAGGTCTTTACCAGCGTCAAGGGCACCGACCGCCCCACCGTGGTACACATACACACCGAGAAGGGTCACGGCTTCGCCCCCGCCGTCGAGAACAAGGAGGCATGGCACTGGGGCGCTCCCTTCAACCGTGAAGACGGAAGCCGGCCGGCTGCTCCCGCCGTGGAAACCTATGAAGCGCTCTTCAGCGACTGGATGCTGCGCGAGATGAAACGCGACAGCACGCTCATCGCCGTGACTGCGGGCACCCCGGCAGCAGGAGGCTTCACGCCCGAGAAGCGCCGCGAGGCCGGCAAGCAGCACATAGACATGGGCATAGCCGAAGAACAGGCTGCGGCGATGATTTCGGGCATGGCTAAGGGCGGTCTGCACCCCGTGTGGACGGTCTACAGCACCTTCATCCAGCGCACCTACGACCAGATAGCCCAAGACCTCTGCATCAACGCCAACCCCGCCGTCATCAATGTGATGGGCGGCGGCATAAGGTCGATGAACGACATCACCCACATCTGCCTCTTCGACATCCCGATGCTCTGCAGCATACCGGGGCTCATCTATCTCGCTCCCACCACCTGCGAGGAATACTTTGCCATGCTCGCCTGGGCCATCCGTCAGGACCGCAAGCCCATCGCCCTGCGTGTGCCCACAGGCGGAGTGGTGCATAGCGACGCTCCGGTCGATGAAGACTATGGCTACAGGGCGTCGTACCGCGTGGCACATCGTGGCTCGACGGTGGCCATCATAGCCGCGGGCTCGTTCTACCAGAAGGGCGAGGCGGTGAGAGCGCTGCTGGCAGAGCAGGGCATCGACGCCACACTCGTCAACCCGCGCTACCTGAACGAGGTAGACGCCGAGACGCTCGACAGCCTGAAACCCGACCACCGGCTGGTGGTCACCCTCGAAGACGGATGCCGTGACGGCGGTTTCGGAGAGCGCATCGCCGCATACTACGGCACCTCAGACATGAAGGTGATGGTGGGCGGTGTAAAGAAAGGGCTCTACGACCGCTACGATGCGCAACAACTCATGGCCGACAACCGTCTGCTCGACACGCAGATAGTAGAAGACATCGTCAGAGTGATAGGATAATGGAAGAGATAAGGTTCAGTACGGTTCAGGAGTTCAACGACCACTACGGCGTGCCGACTCTGCATCCGCTGGTGACGGTGGTGAGATTTAACCGCGAGGCGAAACTCGAAGAGCACATGTGTCACTACGGTCTCTACGCGCTCTTCCTGAAGGAGAACAAGGGCTGCCGGCTGTCCTACGGCCGTACGGAGTACGACTTCGACGAAATGACGGTGACCAGTTTTGCCCCCGGCCAGTCTATCCATGTGGAGCCCAACCCCGAGGTGCCCGTGCCCAAGTGGACAGCGCTGCTCTTCCACCCCGACCTGCTCAACCGCACTCAGCTCGGCAAGAATATCGGGCGCTACGAGTTCTTCGACTACACCAGCAACGAAGCCCTGCATCTCTCGTGTGGTGAAATAGAAATCTACCGAGGTGTCCTCGCGATGATACAGCAAGAACTGGAGCGTGGCATCGACAAGCACTCGCGCGAACTGATAGTGAGCAATATCGAACTGCTGCTCAACTACTGTCTGCGCTTCTACGACCGCCAGTTTGTCACCCGCGAGGAAATCAACCATACCGTGGTGAAGAAGTTTACCGACCTGCTGGACCGCTATATAGCCGACAAGGCACGACGGGAGGGGCTGCCCTCTGTGGCATACTTCGCCGACAAGTGCTGCTACTCGACCAAATACTTCGGCGAACTGGTCAAGACCGAGACCGGACGCACTGCCCGCGACTTCATCAACGACCGGCTGCTGCGCGCCGCCAAACAACTGCTCGCCGACGAGGAACTCAGCATCAGCCAGGTGAGCCAGGAACTGGGCTTTGAGTACCCCCAGCACTTCGTGAGGTTCTTCAAGTCGCAGACGGGCAAGACTCCGTCGGAATACCGACGGTCGGCATAAGCGCAGAGGACAACAGCCGGGCGACGGGTTAAACTATGTTAATGCCATCGGCGTAACCGGCTCATACAGCCATTGGTAACCTTGGCGTAACCAGCCCACCTGGAGGTGCCTACTTGCATGATAACGAGACTGTTAGTAACTTTGCAGCATCAAAGATACAATAACAGTAATCATTCATCAAAACAAGTAGAATTATGGCAAATTACGCAATCAAGAACCTCAATGGTTGGAACAATGTAGAAGGCAAGATATTCCTGGGCGACGAACTCGGGCTGACCGGAGCCCAGTGCTCACTGCAGCGACTGGCTGCCGGTGAGGATGCACCCTTCTTCCATTCACACAAGACCCACGAAGAGCTCTATGTCATCATCTCGGGCGAAGGCGAATACGAGGTCGACGGCGAGAAGAACCATGTGGGCGAAGGCAGTATCATCCGCGTGTCGCCCGCAGGTGTAAGAGCCTTGCGCAACAACAGTGACAAAGATATGGTCATGATGTGCATCCAGTATGAAGCCAAGCCTATCACCAGCTTCATGGACGATGCCAACATCATCGATACGAAACAATAACATAATGGCAAACGAACAGGAAATCTTACAAGACACAAGAGACGCCCTATTCCCCGACTGCCCCATCCGCAACATACTCGCGCGTGTGGGCGACAAGTGGTCACTCCTTGTGCTGTATACTCTACAGCACAGGGAGTCGTTGCGTTTTAAGCAACTACAGCGTCTACTGCCCGACATCTCACAGAAATCGCTCACCCAGACGCTCCGCATACTCGAAGAAGACGGCTTCGTAAGCCGTAAAGTCTATGCCGAAGTGCCGCCGAGGGTAGAGTACAGTCTCACGGAGCGCAGTATGTCGTTTCTGCCCGTGGTCAACAGCCTCATCGACTGGGCCAAGGAGAATATGGCTGACATCATCAGCGACCGGGCTCGCCACAGAGAGGGCAAGGAGACAGCCATGTCATAATTTGAGAAAAATCTGGGCGCGCTGTTGACGATTGCGTATTTTTTTGCGTAATTTTGTAGCACATTATTTATAAACATAACCTGGTGGAAGGGCCAGGCGGCAAGGGCTGTGTCCATGCCAGCCACGGCAGCCATAAAGGAAGACAACGATGAAGGTATTACTAATCAACGGAAGCCCCCGCCGGGAGGGCAATACATACACCGCGCTGTGCGAGGTGGCCCGGCAACTGAAAGTGCAAGGCATCGAGAGCGAAATCGTGTGGGTGGGCACGCGCCCCGTACGCGGCTGCATAGCCTGTGGCAAGTGCAAGCAGCAGGGCGACAACCGTTGCATATTCGACGACGATGTGACCAACGAGGTCATCGGCAAGATGGAGCAGTGTGACGCCATCATCGTGGGTTCGCCCGTGTATTGGGGCCAGCCCTCGGGCCAACTGCTGTGTCTGCAGCAGCGCATGCTCTATGCCGGAGGCGCCATGTTCAAGGACAAGCCTGCCGCCGCTGTGGTCTGCTGCCGTCGCGGCGGAGCCACCGCAGCCTACCAGACCATGCTAATGCCCTTCCAGATGTGCAACATGCCCATCGTGACATCGCAGTACTGGAATATCGCCTACGGACGCGATGCCGGCGAGTCGCTGATGGACATCGAGGGTATGCAGACCATGCGTACGCTGGCCAACAACATGGCTTGGCTGCTGAAGAAAATCAACGGCACCGACACCACCCCGCGCCCCGAACGCGAGGACTGGGAGCCGATGAGTTTTATCAGATAACCCACCAGACCTCACGTCATCCCCACGACTCTGCGAGGGGATGAAAGCGCCGTCATCACACATGAAGAAATACAGGATAAGGAAAGAATACCGCACACGGGTAAGGCTTACCTGTGGCGGATGCCTCACCATCACCATAGTCATCATCGCCGCCATCTGCCGATGCTCGTGCTCGTGCAGCAGCCACCATAAGGATGCCGACACGCTGGTAGACCGCAGATACAGGCTCAACGAGCATCTCACCAACGAGAATGCCGGCGGTGCCGAATTTGAAGAGATGGACTCGGTCATAGCCCGCTATCTGCGCCGATGGGAAATCAACGGCGCCCAGCTCGCCATCTCGCGCAACGACTCGCTCGTCTACGCCCGCGGGTTTGGCAAGGCCGACGAGGGAGTGGCGATGCAGCCCAGCCACATCATGCGCATGGCGTCGGTGTCGAAACTTGTCACCGCCGTGGGCGTGATGAAACTGCGCGACATGGGCCGACTGCGCCTCAGCGACCACGTATTCGGTCCTAAAGGCATACTCTCCGACACCGCCTATACCAACGTCATCCGCGACAAGCGCCACTTTGACATTACCGTCGAAGACCTGCTGCGCCACAAGGGCGGCTTCACCAACTACGCCGGTGACCCGATGTTCTCGACACGTTATATCATGATGCAGAACCGTCTGGCCACGCCTCCCGACCATCGCACGCTGCTCCGCATCGTGCTGCGGCGGCGTCTGGGCTTCACCCCCGGCACTGCCCGTCATTACAGCAATCTGGGCTATATGCTGCTCTCCGAGATTATAGCCCGCCGCTCGGGCATGAGTTATGAGCAGTTTATGCAGCGCCATGTGCTGGAGCCTGCGGGGTGTTATGACTTCCACATCGCGGGCAACTACTACAAGGACCGCCGTCCCAACGAGTGCCGATACTATATGCACCTGACCTGCGAGCCCACCTATGAGTTCAACAACAGCGGACGGCTGGTCGAGAAGTGCTACGGAGAGAACGACATCCCCCGCCTGGCGGGTGCGGGTGCCTGGTGCGGGTCGGCAGCCGAACTCTGCCGCCTTGTGGCAGCAATAGACGGCTGCAAGGTATTGCCCGACGTCATCAGCAGCAAGTCGGTGGCCGACATGACGCGCGAGATGCCCGACAACGACTACTCGCTGGGCTGGAACCGCACCCCGCGCAATCGCCCTTGGGTGCGCACGGGTTCGCTCGTGGGCACCAGTGCGCTTGTGCTGCGCTATCCCGACGGCGAATGTTGGGTCTTCATCACTAACACCAGTACCTGGAAAGGCCACGCCTTCTCCCACGACACCATGGCGCTCTTTGAGCGGCTGCGACGGAAGTACGGCCCCACCTTCCCGCGTCGCAATCTGTTTGAACCAAGAAAATAATATGAGAAAGAGAACCGCAAATATTGTGTGGTTCTCTTTTTTTTATTACATTTGCCACCATATATATAATATATAAGGTAAACACGGATGAAGGAGATACTCTTTATACGCCAGAACATCAAAGAATGGCAGCAGATAGAGGCTATGCTGGACCGGCTGACCATCGAGACGCCCGACGACATATCGGCGGCGTACATCCGCGTGACCTCAGACCTGGCATTTGCGCAGACCCACTACCCCACATCGCGCATTACCGGGTATCTCAACAATCTGGCGGTGGTGCTCCACAATGCCATCTACCGCAACAAGCGTGAGAAGCGCAAGCGCATCATCACATTCTGGACGCAGGAGGTGCCTCTGGTGATGTATGATGCACGCCGGCTGCTGGCATTGTCGGCTATAATATTCATCGTGAGCACAGCCATAGGCGTGGTGTCACAGATGGCGGTGCCAGAGTTCTGCCGCTACATCCTGGGCGACAGCTATATGGACATGACGATAGCGAACATCAAGCGGGGAGAGCCCTTTACTATCTACGCCTCTGGTTCCGAAAGCTCCATGTTTAGTACGATTACCGCCAACAATATCTATGTGGCGTTTGTCATCTATCTCGAGGGTATCTTTACCAGCTTTTTCACCGCCTTCCACTTGTTCAACAACGGCGTAATGTTTGGCTGCTTCGAGGCGTTCTTCGCCCAGAACGGGCTGTTGTGGAAATCCATACTCACCGTGATGCTCCACGGCACGCTCGAGCTGTCTGCCATCATCGTGGCGGGCTCTGCCGGAATAGCCATGGGCAACGGCTGGCTCTTCCCCGGCACCTACAGCCGGATAGAGTCGTTTCGGCGGGGCGTCAAGCGAGGCTTGAAGATAGTGGTGGGCACGGTGCCCATCTTTGTGATAGCCGGATTTGTGGAGAGTTACATCACCCGCCACACACATATACCCGACGCGATAAGGCTGATGGTCATCCTGCTATCGGCGGCGTTTGTCGTCTTCTATTACATCATTTACCCACGCACATTGTTTAACAAATCAACAAATAAAGACTTATGAAACAATTCCAACGCCCACGTGTAGACCTCTATGCACGCCGTACATTCTCAGAGAACCTGTCTGCCACGTTCGACTTCGTGAGCGAGAACTTCCGCACCCTGTTCCGCTTCCTCACCGCGTTCATCCTGCCACTCTGCGCAGTGGGTGCATTGTGCTACATGTCTACCTTAGGACAAGTCATGAAGATGGAGGCGATGGGCGAAAGTGAATTGGGCATGCTCAGCAGCCTCGGTACCAATTATATGCTTACCATCCTCGTGTCGTTTCTGGCATCAGTAGTGCTCGCAGGTGTGGTCTACACGCTCATGCAGCAATACTGGGCTCGCCCCGACAGGCTCAAAGGGATCACCTATGCCGACATCAAGCCTACGGTGTGGCAGAACATCCGCAAGATGGTGAACCTCTATTTCCTGATAGCCGCCTTCTTCGTTTTATTGATAGTAGTTTTCGCTATAGTGGTGGGACTGGCGTCGACAGTCAGCACTCCCTTGATAGGCGTAGCCCTCGTGCTGGTTATAGCGATGGCAGTGGCGGTTGTACCTCTCTTCCTGTCTGGTCCAGCCTACATCCTGGGCGGTCAGACCGTAACGGGCGCCTTCAAGCAGGCCATGCGCTACGGCTACCGCGTACTGTTAGGACTGATAGGGCTCGTCATAATACTCTACCTCATCTGCTCGCTGGTAAGTACAGCCCTGAGTATGCCGTTCTACATACTCGCCATCATCCAGGCGATAGCGGGAGTAGACCAAGGGACCTCTTCCCTGCAGTTTACCTCGTCCTTCTGGTTTACCCTCATCAACTACCTCTCAGCCATCCTCGCCCTCTATGGCATGTTTGTAGGCTACGCGCTGCTCCATGTGGGTCTGGCGTTCTACTACGGTCATGCCGCCGAGAAGGTAGACGGCGTGTCGATGACCAAGACTGTCGACGAGTTTGAGAACCTCGGTGGCGAGGCTTCCACAAGCCCATCGGCTGAGGACAAAGACACCGACGACGAGAGCGACAAGACAGATATCATCTGACGCATAACCCTCCATAATTCTACTGATGGCAACCCTTCCCATAGACACACTCGTAACCGACACGGCTATCATGGCGCGCTGGCGAGAAGACGGCAGCTACAACTATGGCAGCGAACTGCTGCAGAGCGATATATCGTTCTGGGAATGGCTGGGGAAGCAGTTGCAGGAGTATCTTTCACGATTTTTCTCGTGGGTGACACTCGCTGACAGCAACCAGGGGCTCTGGATTGTCATCGCCATAGTCATCGCGGTGGCCATCGCACTCTTCATCGTCATCAGACATCCCTCGCTCTTCGCCCGCAGCAACAAGGGCAGTGCCATAGACTACGAGGTGACCGAAGACAATATCTACGGCATCGACTTCGATGCCCTCATCCGCCGTGCCTTGGACCGCAACGACCATCGGGCTGCCGTCAGACTCGTCTATCTGCAGACTCTGCGGTGGCTGAATGACGCCCAACGCATAAAATGGCGCAAGTCCAAGGCGCCAATGCAGTATGCCCGCGAGGTGGGAACGGCCGATATGCGTCGTCTGGTCACGCTCTTTCTCAGGGTGCGTTATGGCGGCTACGACTGTGGTCGTGAGCAGGTAGACGAAGCCATGCGCTATCAGCGCGCCATCTGTCCCGCCGACTGCGAGGAAGGAGGTGAGGCATGAAAATCACCACGCGCTACATCGTGGGGATAGTCATCCTGGTCGTGGGTCTCTTCGCCATACTGCTCATCAGACCCTCGCGCTTCGTGTGGACACCCACCTTTGCCCACGAAGACAAGAACCCGTTTGGCTGCTTCGTCTTCGACAGCGTGATGGTGCAGACTATGCCTCGGGGGTATAAGGCTACGGGAGCCACGCTGCGCGAAACCGTAGCCGACAGCAGCAGCAACAATGTGCTGATAGTGGCCCGCGACGGCAAGCTCACCGATGCCAACATCACCGATATCAAGCGGCTGCTCAAGAGAGGCTCTACCGTGATGCTGGTGGGCGTCGACATCTACGAAGACAGCAACGCCGACAAGGCTTTTGGTCTCCAGTGCATTACCTACGCCAACTTCTTTTACAATGAAATAAAAAACAAGCTCGCCCATAACAGCGACGACCTCTATGACTCCCTCCACTATCGGGCGGTCTACAAGGACGCCCATGGCACCAAACGCCACCGTCTTCCCCGTTGCATCGCCTATCCCGATGCCGACTACCGCATATACAAAACGCTCCTCGCCGGTGCTGTCAATATCGATTCTGCAGCTGCAGTCCATCGCCGCTATTACATCCTGAGCCATTGCGTCAGCCCCTACTATGACGACGAGTACAAACCTGACAACGACTACAAGGCAGTTATGGTAGAGTATGGCAGAGGCCGTCTCGTCGTGGTGACAACGCCATTGCTGTTTACCAATTTCGGCATCATCTCTCCCTCCACCCAACCCTATGTGATGCGCCTGATGAACACCCTCGCCGACAAGCCCGTGGTAAGACTCGACGCCTCGATGAAAGGCGGTGCAGTGATAGGCGCCGACGCCGACAAGCACAACGCCTCGCCACTGTCCTACATCCTCTCGCAGCCACCGTTGCGCTGGGCTTATTACACGATAATCGCGGGCGCGCTGGTCTTTATCATCTTCACCGCCCGACGCCGTCAGCGCGTCATCCCCATCATCCCCGAAAAGAAGAACCATGACATGGAGTTTGTCAGACTTATCGGCAAACTCTACTATGAGCATCACGACAACTCCGACCTGGTACTCAAGAAGTTTGGCATGCTCGCCGACCAGGTCCGCAATACCCTCGACATAGACCTCAATGACCGCCATAATCGGCAAGACCATGTGCGCGCTCTCAGCGATGCCTCCCACGTGTCTATCTATGACCTCGGCGTGCTCCTGGACGAACTCCACGCCATCCGCGATGACCAGCTCGCCATCCGCGATGACGATATGGTGCGTCTCATTGGTCAGATGAACCGTATCATCAAGAACCTATAACACAGAGATAAATATGGAAGAACTATCAACCATCCCCACACCCTGCACCACCAAGATACAGGCGCTGCGAGACAGCATTGCGCAAATCATAGTGGGCCAGACACAAGCCACCGACCTCTTGCTGACCAGCGTGATAGCCCGCGGACACGTGCTGATTGAGGGCGTGCCCGGCGTGGCCAAGACCCTGCTGGCCCGAGTCATGGCCCAGCTCATCGACGCCCGCTTCTCGCGCGTGCAGTTTACCCCCGACCTCATGCCGAGCGACGTGCTGGGCACCACGGTCTACAACATGAAGACCGGAGACTTCGACTTCCACCCCGGACCTGTCTTCGCCGACGTGGTGCTGGCCGACGAGATTAACCGAGCTCCCGCCAAGACCCAGGCAGCCCTCTTCGAGGTGATGGAGGAGCGGCAGGTGACCGTCGACGGTACGCCCCGCGCGATGAGCGATGTCTTTACCATCATCGCGACGCAGAACCCGGTGGAACAAGAGGGCACCTACAAGTTGCCGGAAGCCCAGTTGGACCGCTTTCTGATGAAGATAACGATGGACTATCCCACCACAGACGAAGAGGTGGAAATCCTGTTGCGCCACCAGGCGTCGGCAGCCTTCACGAGGGTAGACCGGCTCGAGCCGCTGCTCACCCCCGCCGACCTCGCCACGCTGCGCGACGCCGCCCAGCAGGTGCGCGTCGAAGCCTCGCTGCTGCGCTACATCGCCGAGATTGTGGACACAACCCGCCACAGCAAAGCCGTCTATCTGGGAGCCTCGCCGCGTGCAGCCGTGGCTATCCTGTCGTCGGCCAAAGCCTACGCCCTCTTGCAGGAGCGCGACTTTGTCACCCCCGACGATATCAAGACCGTGGCGCCCTTTGTGATGCACCACCGCCTGTTGCTCACCGCCGAAGCCGAGATGCAGGGCTACACTCCCCTTCAGGTCGCCCAGCGATTGATAGACAAGGTCGAAGTACCGCAATAACCATCGACAGCATGTTTCTTACCTCCCGCTTTTACCTGATGCTTGGCGTGGTGGTCATGGTGACCGCCATGGGCTACGTGTGGCTGCCCCTCTACAGTCTGGGGCGGCTGCTCACACTGGCATTGGTGCTGGCGGTACTGGCCGAGACTGCGGCTCTGTGGCTCTGGAGGGCCATCAGCGCCGAGCGAACCTGCGCCGAGCGCTTCTCCAACGGCGACGACAACGAGGTAGACATCCACATCGCCAGCCGTTATCCCTTCGGCGTGGCGCTGACGGTGACCGACGAGATACCCTTTGTCTTCCAGCGTCGCGACGTGGCGTTTGCCCTCAAGGTGGCAGCCCATGGCGGAGCCACCGTCACCTACAGACTGCGGCCCGTGGAGCGTGGCGTCTACGGGTTTGGCCTTATCCGCGTCTTTGCCACCACGATGCTCGGGCTGGTGCAGCGCCGCTACAGTTGTGGCAACCCCACCGACGTCAAGGTCTACCCCTCCTACCTGCAGTTGCGCCAGTACGAACTGCTTGCCATCAGCAACCGGCTGCGCGATATGGGCATCAAGCGCATACGCCGTGCGGGCAACAATACAGAGTTTGAGCAGATTAAGGACTATGTCGCCGGCGACGAGTTCCGTACCATCAACTGGAAGGCATCGGCCCGCCGCCATCAGCTCATGGTCAATGTCTATCAGGCCGAGCGCTCCCAGCAGGTGATGAGCCTCATCGACAAGGGCAGAGTGATGCAGCGCTCCTTCCGGGGCATGACCCTGCTCGACTATGCTATCAATGCCTCGCTGGTGCTGTCCTATGTGGCGATACACCGTGAAGACCGCGCCGGACTCATCGCCTTCAACGAGCGTATGGACACCCTTCTGCCGCCCTCCAACCGCCACT
This sequence comes from Prevotella sp. P4-51, assembly GCF_002251455.1. Classification (NCBI taxonomy): domain Bacteria; kingdom Pseudomonadati; phylum Bacteroidota; class Bacteroidia; order Bacteroidales; family Prevotellaceae; genus Prevotella; species Prevotella sp. P4-51. The sequence continues at coordinate 39,646 of NZ_NPJM01000041.1, read as the reverse complement.
CGCAGATGGAGCGCATCCAGGAGAGCCTCTATGCCGTGCATACCGACTTCGGAGAGACCGACTACTCTGCCCTGGTCGAGGGCGTCGAGAAGCACCTTACCAAGCGCTCGCTGCTCATCCTCTATACCAACTTCAGCAACGCCCAGAGCCTCGACCGCCAGCTGCCCTATCTCTGTCAGTTGGCGCGTCGGCACCGACTGCTGGTGGTCTACTTCGAGAACAACGAGCTCCACGAATACCTCGCCACCACACCCCGGAGCGTGGAAGACCACTACACCCATGTCGTGGCCGAACAGATGGAGCGCGAGCAGCTGGTCATCATGACCCGACTCAACCGCCACGGCATACTCGGTCTGCGCACCACCCCCGAGCGGCTCTCGGTCGATGTTATCAATAAGTATCTGGAAATCAAACACAACAACTGGTGACATGAAGACCTCGGATATCATTACCTCTCAGTTCGTGAGCCTCACGCAGACTCCCGCCGGTGTCGCCGAAAGGCTGGTGGCGCGCATCATAGACTACATCGTCATCGGCGTGTATTTCTTTGCGCTCTGGACCGCCTTCGACAAGTACAATTGGTTGCTTGACCCGCTTGGCCTCGGCGACTCTCTGTTCAGAGTGTTATACATCCTGCTGCTCCTATCGCCCATCCTCTTCTATTCGGTCATCTGCGAGTTCTTTCTGGACGGCCGCACCTTAGGCAAGATGATCATGAAGACGCGGGTGGTGATGGTCGACGGCTCGGCGCCCACCTTGGGAGCCATCCTGCTGCGCTGGCTGTTTCTGCTCATAGACGTCTACCTCATGAACATAGGCATCATCGCCATCATCTGCACCCGCCGCAACCAGCGGTTTGGCGACCTGGCGGCGGGAACCATGGTGATACGCACCCCGCGTACCGACCAGATGCACTTCACGCTCTCCGAGTTCTCCTATGCCCGCTCCGACTACAAGCCCCTTTACCCCGAGGTGCAGCAGTTGTCCTTGGGGCAGATAGACGTGGTCAACCACATACTCAACGACCAGGTGGTCTACAGCGACGAGCAGGTAGAGCAGCTCGCAACCAAGATAGAGCGCATGCTCGACATCAAGCGCGAGCCCGGGATGGACGCCACCGACCTGCTGCGCACCGTCGCCCACGACTATCAGCACTTCGCCCTCCAGGTGATTTAGGCTGGCGCGGCAGAGGGCGTCATGCCCCTATATATATATAATAAGGTGTAGCCCCGCGCCACCGTCATGGCCCTCGGGGCATCTATAGAAAACGAGAGTATCCATATCCGCTCGAGTGCAGCAGATATGGATACTCTCGTTATCGTTTATGGCAGACGGTGCCTACAGCAGTTCCTTGAGCCGACGCATGCCCTCAGACGCCCCGTAGGGCAGATGGGTCACGCGGCTCATGTCTGTGTTCACCCCGTTGGGGTCTATCAGATAGATAGGAGCATGGGCAGGCGCATAGTAGAGCAGTCCGGCGGCAGGATAGACATTGAGCGAGGTGCCGATGACCACCACAATGTCTGCCTGACTCATCGCCTCGGCAGCCGGCTCAATCATAGGCACGCTCTCACCGAAGAACACGATGAAGGGACGCAGCAGACTGCCGTCGCCGGCGAGTGTGCCGGGCTTCACCACAGCATGGTCGGCATCGAGGGTCTCTATGTAAGCCTCGTTGTAAGGGTCGCGGCTCGAGCATACCTTAGCCAGTTCGCCGTGGAGATGGATGACATGGCTCGAGCCCGCACGCTCGTGCAGGTCGTCGACGTTCTGGGTAACCACCGTGACGTCGTAATCGTGCTCCAGACTGCTGATGATGCGGTGGCCCTCATTGGGCTGCGCCGAATAGAGTTTCTGTCTGAGCATATTATAGAAATTGGTGACGAGCGTAGGGGCGGCTTCCCATCCTTCGTGCGACGCCACCTGCTCTACTGGGTAATTCTCCCAGAGACCATCGTTGCCGCGAAAGGTCTTGAAACCGCTCTCCACCGACATGCCGGCACCGGTAAGAAACACTATCTTCTTCATTGCTCTATAGGTCTGCGTCACGGCAGAGCGCCGCGACTTATTTGTTGTCTTTATCCTTGGCCTTGTCCTTGATACCCACCAGCTGGAGGCTGAATATCAGGGTCGAGTTGCCCTTGATGGGGCCGTTGGCATGGGCACCGTAAGCCAGTCCGGCGGGGATGTAGAGTTCCCACTCGCTGCCTACAGGCATCATGCACAGCGCCTCGGTCCATCCCTTGATGACCTGGTTCACACCCAGTTCGACGGTCGACGGATTGCGCTTGTAGCTGCTGTCAAAGACGGTGCCGTCGATGAGCTTGCCTTCATACTTCACCTCTACCTTGTCGTCCTTGGTGGGAATGGCACCTGTGCCCTGCTTCACGACCTTGTACTGCAGACCCGAGGCGGTGGTCTTCACGCCTTCGCGGGTCTTGTTGTCGGCGAGCCACTTCTCGTTGGCAGTCTTGTACTGCGCCTCGGCAGCCTCGCGGTCGGCGCGCACGCGCGCTTCAAAGTAGTTGAAGGCGGCATGACCAGCCATCAGCGTGGTGTCGCCGGCGAGGGCGTCGCGGAAACCGGCTGCGAGCAGGTCGAGGTTGATGCTGTCCTTAGAGGCGGCAAACTCGTCCTGCAGGGTGGGTACGATGCGGGCAAAGAGCATACGCGCCAGCTGGCAGCCGGCGTTGTAGGCACGATACTGCGGGTCGCTCTGTCGCGAGGCGGCATAGTCGAAACCTGTGAGCACGTCGTGCATATAGGCGGTGTCTACCTGATACTCCTGCTGCAGATATCTCTCCAGCCCCTGGGTCACATAGCGTCCGGCGGCATAGCTCAGCGAGTCGGCGCCGGTGTTGAGGGTACGCACCACAGCCACGGCGGCGGGCTTGGCCTCCTTCTTTTTCTTCTTGTCGGCCAGGGCTAAATTAAAAGTAGCACCCGCCATGACGACGAGTGCTAACAATATAAGTCTTTTCATGAGTGTCGTGATTACTTCTCAATGCTCAGCAACTCAATCTTGAAAATCAGGGCAGAGAAGGGCTTGATGGGGCCAGACTCCTGGTCGGCGTAAGCGAGGTTCTGGGGAATGTAAACCTCCCATACCGAACCTACAGGCATGTGGGTGAGAGCCTCGGTCCAACCCTTGATAACCTGGTTGGCACGGAACTTGGCAGGCTGCTTGCGCTGATAAGAAGAGTCGAATACCTTGCCGTCGATGGTCTTGCCCTCATACTGCACGTTGACCATGCTGGTGTCCTTGGGCAGAGGGCCGTTACCTTCCTTGATGACCTTGTACTGTACGCCTGAAGGCAGACATACCACGCCAGCCTTCTTCTTGTTCTCAGCCATAAACTTTTCGCCAGCCTCCTTGTTGGGAGCATACTCCTTCATCAGGCGCTTGCTGCGAACGATGGGCATCAGGGTCTGAACCTTTACCTGAGCCTCCATGTCGGTGAAGAGGGTCTTCTGACCGGCGGTAGAAGCGATGAAACCGGCGAGGAAGTTCTTCAGAGAGATGCTCTTGGTAGAGTCTTCGCCATACACTTCGTGGTTGATGCCCTTAATCATGTTGTTGGCAACCTGCTGACCGATTTGGATACCGGCATAGTAGGCAGCCTTGGCCTTGTCGTCGCCAGCGTTGGCACCATCGTTAAGACCACGGAAAAACTCGTCCATATAGGTTGTGTCCATACCCATACGGCCTACGAGATAGTCCTTCAGACCCTGAGACTGGAGCATACCCATGGCATAGGTCAGGGTGTCCACATCGTTCTTCAGGTTTGCTTTTGGAGCAGAGTTGCCGCAACCAGTAAAGGCAACGGCCATGATAGCCAGAACGGCTACAATTGAAAACTTTTTCATTCTTATAAGAGATTTGATTTTGATTGTTCTTTTAAGATTAGAGCACGTCGATGAGCTCTACATCGAATACGAGTGCCGAGAAGGGAGGGATGGACTGGCCGGCACCGCGCTCGCCATAACCCAGATTGTAGGGGATGAAGAAGCGATACTTGGCGCCTTCCTTCATGAGCTGCACACCCTCGGTCCAGCCTGCGATAACCTGGTTGAGACCGAATACGGCAGGCTCGCCGCGCTGTACAGAACTGTCGAACATGGTACCGTCGATGAGCATACCCTCATAGTGGCAGCGCACCTGGTCGGTAGCCTTGGGCTGACGGCCGTTACCCTCTTTGAGCACCTGGTACTGCAGACCCGAAGGCAGAGTGACCACACCCTCCTTGGCAGCATTGGCCTTGAGATAGGCTTCACCCTTGGTCTTGTTCTCCTTGAAGCGCTCGGCAGCAGCGGCACGCTGCTTCTTCTCCTGCTCGTCAAAGAAATTGCGCACGATGGTCTGCGCCTCCGCGTCAGAGAGTTTCACCTCACCACCTGCAAGCACATCCTTGATGGCCTGTGCAAAATCATCGATATTCAGGTCTTTGGCTCCCATGTCGGTGAGCTGGCGGCCTATGCCGAGACCTAAAGCATAACTTACTTTATCCATTTATTGTATAGTCTTTAGTATAATCTCGTGCAAAGTTAACAAAAAAATGTTTAGTGTCAGCCGAATTGTCGTTATTTTTTGTTTACAATACCTTATTATATATAAGGCCCGAAGGCACGACCACCGTGGGCGGTGGTGCCGTGGGGTCGAAAATGATGCCATCCGGCAGGGCCATTGCCACGCATAGAGCTGTGGCGATGGCGTGGGCGGGCTCGTAACATACGATACGTGGACACGTGACTTATGATACGAGGGCTCGTGACTTCCGATACGCGGGCTCGTGACTTAGGTTACGAGCCGCCAATGATGGCCACGACGGTGCCATCGGCAAACTTTTTGGGCGGCAGATGCGGTCATTGTGAGGATGTTTTAGTAAATTTGCAGTCGTATATATACTTGTATTCTATGGACAACCTACTTGCACGGCGTCTGCGCCGATGGGGATGGGGCACAGGCATAGCCACCGTAGTCATCGTGGTGGTGCTGGCGCTTGCCGGCGCCTATATGATCGACTACTCGCTCTTCCCCAAGATGCGCCACGGTCACAATCTGCCCTGGCGACTGGACAATATCATCAGCGAGAGCCCGCAGTTGCGGCCCTGGGCTGACAGTCTGAAACACTGCCATGCGCTGCACGACACCGTGGTGCTGATGCCCACGGGCGAGCGCCACCATGCCACCTACATCAACGCCAGCGAGCCCAGCCGCAGGGTGGCGGTACTCGTTCACGGCTATCGCGACAACGGCATGGGCATGATGCACGTGGCGTCGATATACCACCACATGGGCTACAACATACTGCTGCCCGACCTCCATGCCCACGGCAAGAGCGAGGGCGAAGGCGTGCAGATGGGATGGAAAGACCGGCTCGACGTGATGCGCTGGATGGCGGTGGCCGACAGCCTCTGGGGCGGCACCGAGGGCACGGCGATGGTGCTCCACGGCATCTCGATGGGCGCCGCCACGGTGATGTGTGTCTCTGGCGAGCGTCTGCCCGACTATGTCAAGTGCTTCGTCGAAGACTGTGGTTATACCAGTGTGTGGGACGAGTTCGAGCACGAGCTCGCCAGCCAGTTCCACCTGCCTGCCTTCCCGCTGCTCTACACCACCAGTCTGCAGTGCAAGCTGCGCTACGGCTGGTCGTTTGGCGAGGCATCTCCGCTGCGCCAGGTGGCGCGCTGCCACAAGCCCATGCTCTTCATCCACGGCGACCGCGACACCTATGTGCCCTTTGCCATGATGCAGCGGCTCTACGACGCCAAGCCCGAGCCCAAGCAGATGTGGATAGCGCGGGGCTCTATACACGCCATGAGTTTCCGCGACCATCCTCAGGAGTATGCCAGGAGGGTAAGACTCTTCGTAGACCAGTACATACGCTGACCGGCGGCGCTACAGCCCGACGGCAGAGACAGCCCCGAATGGGGCAGATACAGAAACAGGAACTCGTTGCACATCCTCCAGAGGACATGCAACGAGTTCCTGTTTCTGCGTATGGGGCTGCCGGGCTACGCCCGACGATGGGTTATCTCACGCGGTACTTCCCGGCGGTGATGGTCTCGAGCGCCAGCGACTTGTAGACATTCTCGCAGCCGTCGTAGTTGTGCTCGCCCTCACCTTTGGGGAAACTGGTGCTGACGGGATTGGGCTTGGAGCCCCACCGCGTGAGTGCCTCTTCGTAGAAGAAGGCTATGCGGTGGTCGGCCTGGAGGTCCATGCTGCTGTACATCGACACAGTGGGGCTGACCTGATAATAGCCGTCCCAGCCCTCGGCCAGTGCGCGCACGTCGCGCATATCAGAGGCATCGGCAAGTTCCTTGTAGAATATGCTCACGTTGTTGCGGCCCGTGCCCGTGGGCACCGACTGCAGCATCACGTGCACGGGCTTGCCGTCGCTGGTGCGCACTGCCGGCACGATGAGCATCTCGCCATTGGTGGGGTTGGTGCTGGGCGTGAGCGCCATGCCGCTCATCGTGGCCTTGGTCTGCTCGTCCCATCTGCCGCTGCCTGTCTTGACATCGTCGTAGGTGAAGAGGTTGAACCACCGGCCTCCCGCCGTGCGGCTGGTGATGACGACGCGCCCGTCGGGCAGTTCCTCACACTTGGCCTCGTCGCCGTCGGGCACGGGCAGCGCCGAGGGTCCGCCGAGGGCAGCCCATGTGCGTCCGAAGTCATCGGAGTAGATGACGCGGTTGCCCTTGGGGCGGGCGGTGAGGGCTGCGTAGATGCGGTAGTAGCGGCCCACCTTGACCACCCGGCTCTGGAATATCTTGCCTCCACCCACGAAGGCTGCATCTATGGGGTGGGTCTGGTCAAACAGGCCATATATCGCCTCGGTCTGCTCTATCGGCTGCTGCCAGGTCAGACCTCCATCCATGCTGCGTATGGCTGCAATGAGGTTGGGGTTATGACGGTTGGTGCTGGCGTAGCCATAGACGGTGCAGCCCGCCACAGCCATCATGAGCACCTCATGGCTCTCGCGGTCCATCACGATGGCAGGGTCGCCATAGGCAGCCCCCATAGGCGTCTTGACATTGTTGATGAGCGAGGCATCGCCCTCCGCCGCTTCTATCTCACGCTCGCTCCATGTGGCGCCATTGTCGGTGCTTATCTTGACCACACAATCGACGCGTCCGAAGCCTGGGTCGGTGCCGCAGACCAGACGGCCCACGCTCGCAATGAGGCGTCCGCCATAGCCACAGGTAATGCCCGGGATGCGGTAAGGCGCAACATCGATGCCACCCTGGGCTGTACTGAACAGTATGGTGCCGTCGGCATGGGCAGTGAGTGCCTGTAGCAGCATGGTGAGGGCAGAGAGTATCTTCTTCATAGAGGGTTTGGTTTAGAGATTAGCAATAATAGATGTTCGGATATCGGGGGCGGCTGCGGTGCCGCCCCCCGAGGGGGAGAGGCTACTTGCCGGTCATGATGCGGAGCACCATGTCGTCGGTGGCACACATCGCCTCCTTGCCTATGCTGGTAAGGTTGCGTATGGAGCGGTCTACGTCGGAGTCGATGATGCCCTCGGCGCTGGTCACAAACTTGCCCTCGCGCGCCAGCAGGGCTGAGAGCAGGGCTGTCGATACGCCCGAACATATCTTGAGTGAGCAACTGGGCTTGGCGCCGTCGCATATCATGCCCGTAAGGTTGGCTATCATGTTTTTGACGGCATGGCAGAGGTCGTCGTAGCTGCCTCCCATGAGGTAGGTGATGCCACAGCTGGAGCCGATGCTCGCCACCACGCATCCGCAGAGGGCGCTGAGTCTGCCCAGGCTCTGCTTGATGTAGATAGCCGTGAGGTGGCTGAGCGTGAGGGCACGGATAAGCTCTTCCTCGGTATTCTCGTTTTCCTGGGCAAAGACTACCACGGGGTTGGTGGCACAGATGCCCTGGTTGCCCGAACCGCTGTTGCTCATCACGGGTATCATGGCGCCTCCCATACGTGCATCGCACGCCAGCGCAGTCTTGGATATGATGTGCGAGAACATGGTGTTGCCAAAGATACCATGGCTCAGAGGACGGTCCATGGTCTTGCCCAGACAGTGGCCGTAGTTGCCCTTGATGGACTCTTCGGCTGCACGCATGTTGAGGTCGCGGGTCTTGAGGATAAACTGCAACTCGTCGATGGGGGCGGTAAGGGCAAACTCGTAGACGAGCTTCATATTGAGCTTGACAGCCTCGTCTTCGGCCTCGTCGCCACGCCTGGTGCGGCGGTCGGTGATGACCTCGCCGTTGCGCTCCTCGAAGACGATGGCGGTATGGCCTCCCTCGATGATGGCTGTGGCGTGGTTGCCCGTCGTCTCGCAGATGGATTCGATATAGAGCTTGTCGCACTCGCCCTGCTTGAGCTGTATGTTGATGTGGTCGCCGGCGAGATACTGCTTGCCCCGCTCCAGGGTGGCGGGGGTGAGGTCCTTGAGCACCTCGAGCTGATACTCAGACTTGCCGATAAGGGCACCCAGCGCCACGGCTATGGGCAGACCTATCATGCCCGTTCCGGGAATACCTACGCCCATGGCGTTTTTCAGGATGTTGGCACTCAGAAAGAGCGTGATGCGCTCGGGTTCGCGGCCCAGTATCTCTGTGGCACGAGCCACACACAGGGCTACTGCCATGGGCTCGGTGCAGCCCACTGCCGGCACCACTTCGCGCGCCATGAGTGCCAGTATCTTCTCTCTTACACTATTGTCTATCATAATGTTTGTATTTGTTGTCGTATAGTTGGATTACAGTCCGCGGATGGTCTTGAGCAGCTGGTCGCCCATGCCGATGGTGTAGCCATGGCTCTCGAAGACCACGCGGTTGAAGGTGTCGCCGATGACAAAGAGGGGCAGCGGCGCTGTGTCGGCAAGCCGCATGCGCTGGCGCAGGTCGGCGGCTATCTGGCCGTCGGTGTCTACGCCCATGACCACCGTCGAGGGCAGTCCGGGGATGGGCGACTTGAGGTACTTCTGGTACTCGGCATCGCTGGCGAAGAGCAGCACGATGGTGCGGCCCCATGCCTCGAACTCGCTATGTCGCTGGGCGATGTCGCGGAGGGCATGATTGGTGGGCTCCTGACCCACTCCGAGCACGCCCACTACAAAGTAGCCGCGTCCGGCGGTAAGGAGTATGCTCGTCTCGGCACCTGTGGCAGCCAGGCGGAAGCGTCCCTCGGAGTTGACCGAACCTATGACGCTCACCTCGTTGGTGGCCTCTCTCACGGTGAGAGCCTGGCTCACGGGCTTGTGGGCTACGGGGAAGAAGTCGATATGGGCCTTGACGCTGCCGTTGGCAAGTCGGGTACCGGTGGTGAGCAGATAGTAGCCTGGCTCTACCTGGCAGCCCTGGGCAAAGAGCTTAGACCAGCGCGCACCTTCATCATAGTTGAGCAGACCGAAGGTGCCGTCGCTCTGGTAACGGCTCAGCGTGAAATGGGTATAGTATTCGGGGTCGTCGAGATGACGCTGTGGAGTAAAGGAGAGGGTAAGGGGCGTGGTGGCGGTGACGGCGGGGGCAGCAGAGTCGAAGTTGACCGACATCGTGGCATCGCCCCGACGGTAGTAGACATTGCCGGTGACGCCGTCGACCCAAGCCTCGATGCCCTGGGTACGGCAGAGGGCGGTGAAGAATACCTTGAGCGAGCGCAGGTCGGCAAGACGCGAGCGCAGCACACCTACGGGGGTGGTGAAGGTGCCCGAGGTGGCGAGGGTGTCGCATAGGCTGATGCTGTCGCGGCAGAAGGCTATCGTGGCGTCGACATCGCCCCAGCGCGAGCCCAAGACGGGGCGCAGGGCACGGGCAAGCACGCTGCGGTAGGGGGTGAGCCACTCTTGCGACACGCGCGGCGCCAGCACATGGGCTACCGAGGCGTCGGCAGGAGTAAGGGAGAGCGCGTCGGTGAGCACCTCGGGGTTGATATCGCGCAAGTCCTTGTCGGTGAGGGTAGAGAGCAGGTCGAGGGCACGCGCCATCTGGCCGCTCTCGTCGGCAGCAGCAAGGAAGGAGTGGATGGTGCGCCAGTTGCCTTCGGCCTTGACCATGAAGGAGCGGGCCCGGTCGCCCCAGCGGGTGGCTTGGTCGCCCACACCCTGCATGAAGGTGGCGCGGTAGGCGGCGCGGATGGAGTCTTCGATGGCAAAGCGGCGGTCGTTGTCGGCTCGCTGGGCTGGGGTGACGGTGGGTATCTGCGCATTCTCCTTGGGGGGAGTGATGTCGATGTCGGCGCTGTGGCGCTCGCCAATCTTATGGCTGAGGGCAACGGTGACCATCGGCTCGCGGCCAAAGCTCACGCGGCTGTAGCCATAGGCCGAGCCGTGGGTGGCTATGACGAGCATATCGCCGTAGCCTGCCGAGAGCGACACCTGACCTTTGGCGTCGGTGGTCTGGATGGAGACGGGGAAGAACTCACCATAATTATATATGCGGTATTCCACGCGCGCGCCCTGGACAGTGCGGCCCTTGGCGTCGGTGACCCTGACGGTGAGCGGGGCGGCTGGGGCGTAGTTGCTTATCACGTTGATTTCGGTGTAGTTGGCTGTGCGGCGCATCACCTCCTCGGGCCCGTTGTAGCGGCCAAACACCTTGGTGTGCATCAGCATGCCGCGGCTGGCTGGGGCATTGAACCAGCCCAGGTTGAGTACCGGTTCGGGCTCGCAGGCACCAAGGAAATACCAGCGTCCGTCGACCCAGGCTTCGACCCAGGCATGATTGTCGTCGGTATGTGCCCATCGCGGAGTATAGACCTGGCGCGCGGGGATGCCCACCGAGCGCAGGGCTGCCACCAGGAGCGTGGACTCTTCGCCGCAACGGCCCCAGGCGGTGCGCACCGTGGCAAGTGGCGACGACGTACGTGCATCGGACGGCTGATAGTTGGCCTTCTCATGGCACCAGTGGTTGACTTCGAGCACAGCATCGTAGAGCCGGCGGCCTCGAACGCGTGGAAGAAGTTCGCGCTGGAACACAAGACGGGCGGTATCGAGGTTCTCGTTGTTCACACGGATAGGCAGGACAAAGTGGCGGAAGACCTCGTCGGGCACCTGCCAACCCACTTGGATGCGCACATTGAGCGTGGCGCGCACCTGGTTGAGGAAGAAGTCGCCGTCGTAGTCGGCTATGTCGTTGACGGGCATGTAGGCGTAGAGGAAACGCATGGCGTCGCGCTCACCGTCGGTCATAGGCCGGCTGAAGATGTCGAAAAGATGTCCATGGGTAAGCACCGCCTTGCGGGCATTGAAGTCGGCGAGATTCTGTGAGGTCTGCGCCTTGGCTCCCATCGTGCAGAGCAGGAGCAGGGTAATGAGTAATCTTGTCATAGTCACTGTCTTATTGGCCACAGAGGGCTGAGATGGTGTCGGCCACGCGTCGCGAGGTGGTAACCATCCTTGTATATTCGTCTATATCATCGCTGCCCATCTTGACCTCGCTGTTGCGGGTACGCATGGCACTCTTGACGGCTTCGCGGGCAGAGAAATGGAACTCCCGGGCACCCGTGAGCTGGGCTATGCGGGCAATATTGGTCTCGCAGACGCCGCAGCCGGGCATGATGATGATGCGTCCGGCAGCCTGATCTACCAGCTGTCGCAGCAGGGTGGCTCCCTCGAGCGCCGTGGGCTGCTGGCCCGACGTGAGCACGCGCTTCACGCCCAGGGAGATGAGCTGCTCGAGCGCTTCCTGCGGTCTCCGGCATCGGTCAAAGGCACGGTGGAAGGTGACAGGGATGCCCTCGGCTGCATCCATGACCGCCTCCATCAGCCGCAGGTCGATATCGCCGTCGGCGGTGAGGGCTCCCGTCACGATGCCGTCGACCTGGAGCGGTCGCAGGGTATCGATGTCGGCAAGGAGCGTGGCTGCCTCAATCGGCGAATACAGGAAATCGCCGCCACGAGGACGCACGATGACATTGAGCTTGATATCCAGATTGTGGCGGGCGTACGCAATCGCTCCGAAAGAGGGAGTAGTGCCTCCCTCGGGTATGGCGGCGCAGAGTTCTACACGGTCGGCGCCTCCACGTTGGGCTGCGAGACAACTCTCGACTGAGTTGGCACACACTTCAAAGGTATAATCTTTTCGTAACATAGACTGTTTAAGTTTTCGAGGTTGTAAAGATAGTAATAATGGTGATTATGACCAAACTTATCACCAAAAAAGTAAGTACGGCGGGCTGAATATCCGTCTCATGGACCCGCTGCAGAGTCGCCAGTGCACTCCCCCGCCCCATGGGCTACATGGCGACGGGGCGCGGAGTGGTGCGGCTGAGTCGGCGGTAGACCCACAGGTAGGCGGGGATAAGGAAGAGCACGGCGGCGAGCCATGCGGTGGGGTCGCCGAAGCACACTCCGGTGAAGTGGAAGACTGGCACAAGCCACAGGCTCACTCCGCTGCGCGCAATCATCTCCATCACGCCGCTCAGCATGCTCAGATTGCTGAAGCCCATGCCCTGGATGGAGTAGCGGAAGATGCAGAGCAGTCCAACGATGACAAAGAAGTAGTTGTTGATACGCATAAACTGGGCAGCCAGAGCCACTATCTCGCTCTGCCCACTGTCTACGAAGAGCATCATAAGCTGGTCGGCAAAGGGATAGATGACCGCCAGGGTGAAGACGGTATAGACCGCCATGATGGCCATGGCCGAGCGCACGCCTCGGGCTATGCGCCCTATCTGTCGGGCTCCCACATTCTGGCCGCAATAGGTAGCCATAGCCACGCCGATGTTCTCGTAGACACAGGTGAAGAGATACTTGATGCGCATAGACGCGGTGAAGGCTGCCACATAGGTGGTGCCCAGGGCGTTGTTGGCGCTCTGGAGCATGATGATGCCTATGCCGGTGATGGAGAACTGCAGTCCCATGGGGATACCGCTGTTGAGCAGATGTCCGGTCATGCTGTCGTGATAGGTCCACTCGTCGCCGTGGGGGATAAGCATCTTCAGCGTGCGGTGGATGTAAACCCAGCAGAGCACGGCAGCCAGCGCCTGGGAGAGCATCGTAGCGATGCCGGCGCCCTCGACGCCCATGCCCATACCGAGGATAAGTATCACATCGAGCACGATATTGACCATCGACGAGACGATGAGGAAGTAGAAGGGCTGACGGGAGTTGCCCAAGGCACGGATAAATCCCGAGAGGAGATTGTAGGCTATGGTGAAGGGAATGGTGAGAAACGTGAGCAGCAGGAAGATGTAGGCATCATGGAAGATGTCGTCGGGGGTGTTGACCACCCGCAGGATGCGGGCGCAGAATACCGCGGTGAGCATGGTGAGTATCACGCCGATGACGGCTCCTATGCGCAGCGAGTGGGCCACATAGGCGCGCATCTTGGAGTAGTCGTGCGCACCGAAGGTCTGCGCCACGGGGATGGCAAATCCCGCGCACGAGCCGTTGCAGAAGCCCATGATAAGAAAGGTGATGGACGAGCTGGCGCCAATGGCGGCAAGCGCTTCCACGCCGACCCACCGCCCCACGATGGCAGCGTCGATTACGAGATACATCTGCTGGAGTATGTATCCCAGAATAAGTGGTAACGCAAAGCGGAGTATGCCTTGCGTAGGAGACCCTACGGTCATGTCGGTGGTATTACCCATATTGTTGTTATCCTTTGTCCTTTAAGATACGGCGAATGGCCTCCATCTTTTTATGGCGGTCTATCGAGTAGGTATCGCCATGAGTCTCTACATAGTCATAGAGCTGGTAGGCCTTGTCGTAGAGCAGCGTACTGATCGGGACAGCACAGTAGGTGGCCTCGGCATAAAGCAGCTCGGCAAGCATGCCAAGTCTGCCGATACGCTCGTCATCAGCCCACTGGTCGTGGGCGTAGACCATAGTCTCCTCGACCGAGAGGTTGCGCACCAGGGTGTAGTCGCCGACATACTGACGGTAGAGGTCGGCCATCTCACGGTCGCGGCGCGCAGCGTCATGACGCCGCTCCATGAAGTTGGCCAACGCGCGGCCAAATTCTTCTATCATTCGCAGATAATAGTCCTTTTGTATCATGATTGGTTGTCGTGGTTGATGGTCTGTATATAGTCCCAGAGCCGACGGTAGAAGGGGTGGCGGGTCATGGTGTCGGCATTGCCCAGGATGATGAGCTTCATACGGGCACGGGTGATGGCGACATTCATGCGGCGCAGGTCGCGCAGAAAGCCGATTTGACCGCTGTCGTTGGAGCGTACGAGCGAGATGAGGATGATGTCGCGCTCCTGACCCTGGAAGCCATCGACAGTGTTGACACTGATGAGGTGGCGGAAGGGTCTGAACGACTCGCGACGACGGATGAGCTGGCGCAGATACTGGACTTGTGCGCGGTAGGGCGAGATGATGCCTACGTCGATGCGCTCGTCGAGCACACGCTGGCGCCCTATCTTGTCAAAGTAGGCCTGGAGCGTGTCGAGAGTATAGCGTGCCTCGCCCTTGTTGATGCGACCGAAGTTGTCACCCACAAACTGCTCGCGGAAGGCAGTGTCGGCATCTTCGCCGTCGATGGCGGTGTCGGGCACAATCCACTCGATGGGGTTGTCGTAGTCGAGGATGCCTCGGAAGCGCACATCGGGCGCCGACTCCACGCGGCCCTTATAGAACCAGTCGCTGGAGAAGCGCATAATCTGCTCGTTCATGCGATACTGGGTCTGCAGCAGGGTGACAGCCTCGGGATGATTGCCCACGATGCGCTCCATGAGCGTCACACCGAGTCCGCCTTGCATGGCAGCCAGACTCTTCACCGTGGGAGGCAGCTGGCAGTGGTCGCCGGCAAAGACGATGCGCTGCACACGGCGGGCGGGTATCCAGCAGGCGGCTTCGAGGGCTTGGGCAGCCTCGTCGATGAACAGGGTGCCAAACTTCTGACCCTCCAGGATGCGGTTGGCAGCACCGGTGAGGGTAGAGGCTATCACGCGGGCTTCGCCGAAGAGCTGTCCGTTGATGCGCATTTCTATCTCGACGGCACGCTCACGCAGCCGGTCCATCTTCTGATGGAAGCTCTCGGTGTGGCGGCGCTGCCGGCGCAGTTCGCGGATGGCCTTGCGTATAGCCCAAAGCTGCGGATAATCGGGGTGCGACTCGAAGCGGCGCTCATAGGTGAAGGCGAGCATCTTGTCGTTGACGCGGGTGGGATTGCCTATGCGCAGCACGTTGACGCCACGGTCCACGAGCTTCTCGGAAATCCAGTCGACCGCCATATTGCTCTGCGCACACACCAGCACCTGACTCTCGCGGCGCAGCACTTCATAGATGGCCTCAACCAGGGTGGTGGTCTTGCCCGTACCGGGAGGGCCGTGCACCACCATCACGTCCTTGGCCCTGAGCACCTCGTTGACGGCGTGCTGCTGGGTGGCGTTGAGCCAGGGCAGCTTGATGTCGTCGAAGGTGAAGCGCGCCGGAGCGGCATGGCTGTAGAAGAGGTCGCGCAGATAGGCCAGACGGTTGCCGCGGGCATGGACGACGCGGTCCAGGGCATCGGCCATAAGCCGGTAGCTGGTCTCGTCGAAGTAGAGCTGCACACCCACCTTGTCGCTGCAAGCCGACAGGGCGCCCACCCGTCCGTTGTCGGGCAGGGTGACGACCATGCGGTCGCCGTCGACATAGCTCACCACGCCGGTGAAGTCAAAGTAATGCAGACAGTGCTCACGGGGATGATGCTCGTCGGGCACCATGCGGAAGAAGGTGACGGGGCGGCCATACTCAAAGTTGTGCTCGATATCCTGGTTGTCGGTGCGGAAGATCTCGACAGCCAGTTGGTTGAGGGAATTGTAAAAGGTGTTGCCGACGCGCAGCGGCAGCCACACGTCGCCACGCTTCACCAGTCGCGCCACACCGCGTTCCTCGGTCTGCTGGCGAAATTCCTCTTTCTCCGTTTCATATTCCAGCCTGAGCAGCACGCGTTGCTGCTCCAGAGCCTGTATGGGTAATATCTGCGTCATATACGCTGCAAAATTACAAATAATTGCTTATACAGAGTAACAAACGAATGAAAAAGTAACCGCCCGCGCCGTCGCGGCGGAAGAGGAAAATGCACCGCCGCCGACAAATAATCGGACAAAAGGAATGGACGGCTCGATTTTTATTTGTATTTTTGCGGTCAGCGCCCATAGACTTGCCCCGGTCCGAGGCGCAGAGAGATTATCACCTACTAATTATAGACCTAATGCTATACGCCATATATTTCATCTACGGCCTCTGCGTCATGTTCTACTTCATGATGGCGTGGCTCTTCTACCGCAAGGACAAGGAGTTGTTGTCAAGACTGGTCACCGTCTTGATGCTGGTCATCGGCATGCAGTGCCTCAAGGACCTCCTCTTCATCAAGCCCATAGCCGAGCTCGACGAGACCGACTGGATGATTATCACCTCGTCTGATGTGATAGCCATCCCGCTCTATGCCTTCACCCTCATCGAGCTGTGCAGCCCCGCCAGCCTCACCCGGCGCACCATCATCATCCACGAGCTGCTGTTCATCGTGCCTTTTGTCCTGTTCTTCATCACCCGCGACATCATCTACTACTATGCCGAGATACTCGAGGCCCTTGTCTATGGTCTCTGCTATACCATCTGGGCTGCTTTCGCCATCCCCAGATACCATAGAGAGCTGAAGCGACGCTTCTCCTACACCGAGAACATCAACCTCAACTGGCTGCGCGCCATCTTCCTCTCCTTTGTGCTCATGCTGGCGCTCTGGATAGCCGACAGTCTGCATGCGGGCTATTCGTTTGAGATACTCTATATGAGCTCTTCGCTGGTGCTATGGATGTTTATAGCTTATAATATGTATAAGCACGAGTCGGTGCTCGACGAGCTCTACGACGGTATGGACACCGACCCCACGCCCGCCGCCGACGCCACCGAGACCGAGATGTCCGAGATAGGCAGGCGCATCAGCCTGCTCTTCGACAAGGACCAGATTTTCCTCAACCCCAATCTCAAGGTGTCAGACATAGCCACCGCCATAGGCACCAACCGTACCTATGTCAGCGAGTTCTTCAACAAGGAGGAAGAGTGCAGCTTCTATGACTATGTCAACCGCGCCCGCATCGAGTACGCGTGTACCCTGCTCGACGGCTCCGATGCCAACATCATGAAGATAGCCGAGCTCTCGGGCTTCAACAGCTCACAATCGTTTATCCGAGTTTTCTCCAAGCTCAAAGGCATTTCACCCACCCGATATCGCAAGGACGGATGCAACTGAGCATCAGCCCTTTGTGAAATTGTTAATTATTTTTTTACGCATTGTTACCTCAGTTTATCCTTTGTGAACGATAAATTGAGAGATTGTTAACTGTCTTTGCTCCGCCATAGCTTATCTTTGCAACCGTAGAGACTACGCCGCTTACGACAACCATTACACATCACATAAATAACTAAACAGACTCAACACCTATGAAGAAACTTAAAACTATGGCTCTCATCGCCATGTGCATGCCCTTCCTGTCTGCATGTTCGGGAAGCGGCTCAGAAGACAACAGCCTGTATGGTGAGCTCCCCGACAGGTACGAACAGTTTGTAAAGGAGAAGGAGCAACTGAGGGAACAAGCCAAAGACATCAAGACCGAAGCCGAGAAGAAAGCCCTCATCGAGAAGTCTGAGAAGATGACGGAGACCTGGAAGGTCAAGATAGAGGAAAGCGCAAAGGCGCTCAACGGCAAGCCCATCAAGCTGGACGAATGTGGGTTCGACGTGACCACCCCGCTGTCGCTCGAGTTTACCGACTTCTTCAGCAAGTCAGACCTCGAGCCGACGTTCTAGGTCAACGGCGAAGCCGTGGCTGCCTCTGACATCAAGACCGACCTCAAGTATGTCCTCGGCAACGAGCAGGTATATCTCGTAGGCTACAACGCCGAAGGGCAGCAGGTCTACAAGGTCTCTGTGGGCAGCATCGAGGTCGAGAAGGCCGACGGATGCTCGCTCGTCAAGGCAGGCACACCCGTCAAGTTCAGCAAAATCCACTTCGGCAGTGCCGCCATCAAGAAAGGATGCCGCGATGCCAAGACCTTCAAGCTCGAGGTGATGCGCCAAAAAAGAGTTGTCAACGGCGGGCATAGCCCCCGCCCTCCCGCCACTGTGTTACACATTAATAATATATATTATGGACAATCTGGTCAAATTCACCAAGCAATACAAGGCATCCCTCATCATCGCCATCGCCATTATCATGTTCATCCTCTTCGGCTTCTGCTCGGCAGTAGATGTGGCGGGCAAAACCAAGGTATGCGGACTGAAGATACTCTTCGAGGGCGACGGACTGGGGGTCTCCCGCTTCCTCTCCGCCCTCATCCTCCTGGCGCCCATGTTGGTGGTCCTCGACGAGTCGACCAACCTGAAGCTCACGGCGAAGATGAGCCGCATACCCGCATCCTTCTTCTTCGGCATCTCCATCGTCCTCTGCCTCATCTTTGCCCACGTGCTGCCCTCGGGGTTTAAGCTCGCCTGGGCCAGCTGGCTCTACATGCTCGCAGGAGTCATCGGCATAGCCGTATGCAATATCGAGAAATTGACAAACAACTAACCTTGCGGAATGATACTATCAGACAGGCGCTTCCTCGGTCTCATGGGATGGGGATGCGCCTTGTTTTTACTACTCGTCGCAGGCTGGGTTGGCGTGTGCCTGGTCAACCGCCCGCCATACCTGATGCCCGATACGACCTCGTTTGATACGGGCGACATCTTTTTCAGTGTGGGCGACTCGTGGGAATCGGTAGCCGTACGCGCGCTCTCGGGCACTTCGTCGTGGGAGGTTACCGACTCCACTCCCTCACATTGCGGGATAGTCGTCAGAGATGCCCGTGGCGTAAGGCTCGCCCATGCCTCGACGGCAGCGGGGAAGATAGTGGTCGAGACGCCCGAGGAGTATCTGCGCAACAATGGTTCCTACTGCATCTACGCCGTCAAGCCCCCATGCCCCGTGAGTGCAGAGGGCATCAGGCAGACGGTAGACTCGCTCGTGGCTCATGGCGTGAAGTTCGATTTCGACTTCGACCACACCACCCCCGACGCCCTCTACTGCACAGAGATGGTCGTAACGGTCTTCGAAGCCAACTCCTGCCCCGTCTTCTCAAGCCTCCGCCAGCAGAGCTACATCTATCCCAACGACCTGCTGCTGCGGATAGGGAATTCGAGATAGGGCCCATTTGAGAGGACATCAGCAGCAGCAACTCTGTAGGAGTTGCGATTAGCCGAAGGCGTTACCCCAACGCAAACCCATCGCCACCTATATGTAGGGGAATTATCCAACTGAGTATAACGCCTACGGCTAAGCGCAACTCTTACAGAGTAGCAATATTAGTGGGGGCATTACCCAGGGTAGCGGGCCATGCCCGCTACCCTGGGCTATGTAATCGCAACTCTGTCAGAGTTGCCGGGGGTGCGTACCAGCCAACTGGAGCCCCATCCCAGCCTTCCCCAAAGGGGAAGGAGCGCCACTCAAACGCCCTCAAACACAGCAAGTAGGGACTCCCGCCCCTTGGGGAGGGCTGGGGAGGGGCTTCCCACAACAACTCTTTTTGTTCCGGCGAACAGCCGGTTTTTTTTACCGCCAACGGCGGCTTTTTGATTTTGCTCCTTTTCAGCCTGCCAATGGGCAGGCGCGGCGGTGGGTGTTGGCAGATATCCGAGAGCGGGCTCTCGGGAATATCTGCCAACACACGCAGACGCATAGGGCGAAGCCCTGAAAAGGAGCAAAACTTTTTGTATTATTCTCGCGTCCTACCATGATACCCTGGAAACTCCAATGCGCCTCTCCCCGCACCTCTTAATGAATGACAAGATTTTCACCGTTTACATGAGTTCCCGCCCCTTGGCTAATACTGCCTCGGGGCTTACATTGGCGGGCGCGGGGATGGCATTGGCGGGCTCGTATCATTTTATACGTGAGCTCGTGACATTTTACACGTGGTCACGTTTCGTACGATACGTGGCCACGTGACTTCCGTCACGAGCCGCCATCTGTGGCTGCGGGGCGGCTGCCCTGGGCTGCACGGGCAAACGGAGTGACCATACCGCCCCTCTCTCTCACCACCATACCCGCCAATGTCACTACACGGAGTGAGGACAGCATCGCCCTCGCCACCGCCCGCTCCTGCACCGTCGCCGACAGCAGGGAAAGGGGCTAAAAAAAGCTCGCCGGACTTCGTGGGAAGTCCGGCGAGCTTTGCTCAATCCAAGATTAGCTGGCGAGCGAACTCCCACACCACTATGCCGGCGGTGACGCTCACGTTGAGCGAGTGCTTGGTGCCCAGCTGGGGTATCTCCAGACAGCCGTCGCTCATGTCTACTATCTGCTGCTGCACTCCCTTCACCTCGTTGCCGAAGACTACGGCGTAGCCGGGATGGCTGTGGGCGGCGAGGTCCAGCCGTTGGAGCTTGGTGGAGTGCTCTACCTGCTCTATACTATATATATAATATCCGCGCGCATGAAGGTCTGCCACGGCGTCTTCGGTACGGCTGAAGTAGCGCCAGTCTACACTCTCCTCGCCACCCAGTGCGGTCTTGTGTATCTCGTTGTTGGGCGGACAGGCGGTGATGCCGCAGAGGTAGACTGCCTCGACACGGAAGGCATCGCAACTGCGGAAGACGGAACCCACATTGTAAAGGGAGCGGACATTGTCGAGGACCACCACAACGGGCAGTTTGTCGGCCTCTTTGAACTCCTGGACCGTGAGGCGGTCCATCTCTATGGTGCGTAGTTTTCTCATTGTCTTGCTGTTAGTGCTGTAAATGGATGGTCATGTTGACATTGTCGACGGTCACGCTGCTCCACTGGCGCATGAAGTCGATGCCCAGACGGCCGTAGCCCTGGGTAAGACGGTTGTGGGGCGAGAGCGCCGTCACCGCCACACGGTGAAGGGTGAAGGGGGTGTCGCCGATGCTGAGGGCGACGGCTGGCATGCGGAAGACGCTGTTGTAGCTGATGCCCCCGACGCCCATGGTCGCCGCCAGCTCCCACTTGCCCTCGCGCGCCACGTCGGCGGCGAACGCCTTGTAGTAGGCGTTGTCGAGCGAACTGGTCGCGGCGCCGGTGTCTAAAGCCATAGCCATGCGCAGGCTGTCGCGGGTGACGGCGACATAAGGCACCTTGTTGAAGAAGAGGTTGGGGGCTGCGCCAGAGCGATGGCTCTGATGCGTGAGATGTATCTGCCGAGAAGCGAAGTCGATGGTATAGCTGCCGAAGAGCTGCAGCAGCGGCTGGCCGATGACGAGCGAAATCTGCTGTGCCACCCGGCGGGCGCGCTCGTTGCCGGCAGTCATGTCGAGCACGGCAAAGACCACATTGCGCACGGTGAGCGATCCGATGGTGAGCACGTCGGCCACAGCCATCTTGCCGCCCATGAGTCGCGTGCCGCTCACCTGGATGTCGGCGTCGATGATGCGCAGCCGATAGCGTCGCGCCAGCTCGGGGGTGATGACATTGTAGGCTGCTCCGGTATCGAATATCAGCCCCGCCTTGCGCCCGTTGACGCTGCCGCCGACCACCATGAGCTGCTGGGCGGTGTCGCCGAGCTCGGTATAGGTGAAGGGCAGCGTGTGGCTGGCGGTGTCGGTCTCGTTGACACGCAGCGCAGAGAGCGCAGAGTAGAGCCGCTCCTTGCCGCGCATCTGGACTACGGTGGCGCTGTCGGCCTTGCCTTCCATCTGGTCTGCCAGACTCCTGACGGTGGCTGCCGCACGTGCATTGTCGCCCATGCGGCTGTAGTTGTCGGCGAGCAAGAGCAGCATCGAACAGGCGTTGGCGCCACCCAGCTGCTGCTGATAGCCGCGCACAAGGGTGAGGATGTCGTCGCAGGCCTGCTGCGGACGGTTGAACATCTGGCTGACCATGGTGCGGGCAAACTGGCGGATGAAAGGCGACATCTGCGCGCTGTCGGCGGCATAGACATCATGCAGGTCGAACCACCGGCTCTCGCTTAAGCAGTCGGCCGCGCGGCTATCGGCACTCTGCGCCCAAGCCGCGAGGCTGCACACGATGCCGACGATGATGGCTGCCAGTCGGTGTATCATCCCTCCTTGGTCTTGTAGGCCAGTGCGTAAGCCTTAATCTGCTTGACCATAGCCAGCAGACCATTGCTGCGCGTGGGCGACAGGTGTTCGCGCAAGCCGATGCGGTCTATAAAGTAGAGGTCGGTATCCAGAATTTCCTGAGGGGTATGGCCGCTGAGCACCTGCACCAGAAGAGCGATGATACCCTTGACGATAAGGGCGTCGCTATCGGCAGAGAGATAGAGGCGGCCATCGCGGTAGTCGCACTGCACCCATACACGGCTCTGGCATCCGTCTATCAGGTTCTGGGGGGTCTTATACTGTTCGTCGAGCGCATCCAGCTCGTTGCCCATATCGATGAGCAGCTGGTAGCGGTCCATCCAGTCGTCCATATCGACAAACTCGTCGATGATGGCATCTTGTTGTTGGTTGATGGTCATGTCTTATTTTATTTCCTTGATTTCGTTTACGGTGACGAGCTTGAACAGCTTGTCGTTGGGGCGCACCTTGCCGCTCACGGGGATAGACACGCGCCATCCCTGCTGGGCAGTATCTACCGGGTGGAGGTCGTAGCGTATCTCTGTAGCGTCGAGATACAGCACACCGGTGGTGGGACCGGTGATGAGCAGACGGTCGCCACGATCGAAGGTGGTCGCCTCGACAGCCACTTCGGCCACGCTGAGCTTGGAGAAATACTTCATCACCTTGCCCACGAGCACCTTCTTCTCGGTAGCAGCCGAACCGTAGTGCTTATTCCACTCTCCCAGAGTCTGTCCCTGGTAGTATCCGTCCCAGAAGCCACGGTTGAAGACGGTGGCGAGACGCTCGTCCCAGCCATCCTTGCGCTCCTCGGTGAAGGTGCCGTCTATCACGCTGCCGATGGCCTCGCGGTAGCAGCTCACCACGGTGTAGACATACTCTGGGCCACGGGCTCGGCCCTCAATCTTGAACACTCTCACTCCGCTCTCCATCATGCGGTCGATGAAGCGTATGGTCTTGAGGTCCTTGGGGCTCATGATGTACTTGTTGTCTATCTCGAGCTGGTTGCCGGTCTCGTTGTCGGTGACTGTATACGAACGGCGGCATATCTGTACACACTCGCCACGGTTGGCAGAGCGGTTGGCGTTGTGCAGACTCATGTAGCACTTGCCGCTGACAGCCATGCAGAGGGCGCCGTGGCAGAACATCTCGATGCGTATGAGCTCGCCCTTGGGTCCGCAGATGTGCTGCTCTTCTATCTGGCGATAGATGGCTGCCACCTGGTCCATATTGAGTTCGCGGGCAAGCACCACGACATCGGCAAACTGGGCATAGAAACGCAGCGCCTCGATGTTGGAGATATTGAGCTGGGTGGAGAGATGCACCTCTACGCCGATGCGGTTGCAATAGGTCATCACCGCCACATCTGAGGCTATCACCGCCGAGATGTGGGCTTCCTTGGCGGCGTTGACTATCTCGTGCATCGTGTCTATATCGCCGTCGTAGATGATGGTATTGACGGTAAGATAGGTCTTGATGCCATGGCTGTTGCACGTAGATGCGATGTCGCGCAAGTCATCTATAGTGAAATGATTGGCAGAGTGGGACCGCATGTTCAACTGTCCTATGCCGAAATACACCGAGTTGGCTCCGGCTTGTATGGCTGCGGCCAAACTTTCACGCGAGCCGACAGGTGCCATAATCTCAAAATCAGATAATTTTGCATTCATGGTTGCAAAGTTACTGAAAGTCGAGGGCAGAACAAAATAAGTTCACTTATTTTTTATGAAGAGACACAATATAACCGCCAAAGAGGCTGATGGACATCCCTGCGTCATGTTTATGATAGCCAAAGTGGCTGATGGACTTACTATATACGCCCCCACCACATCAGAACCTGATGTAGAGGCGGGCGGAGAGCACCAGGTGGTCGCCCTCATCATTGGTGATATACTGCAGGGAGGGCTGCACATCGATGTGATGGTCAATGTGTCGGCGCCAAGTGGCCTCGACCGAATACTCGCGACCCTGATGGAAGCGGGCATACTGCGCAGAAAGTCCGCAGGCGCTGCTGCTGTCGGTGTAGACACATCCCACCTCGCCGTAACGGTAGCAACCGCTGGACTTACGGGTGTTGGCAGAGAGCTGGACCATGCAGGAGACATCGCCACCGCCCTCACGCCACAGCGACTGCTCGCCATAAGCCCACCAGGCACAGCTCACCCCGCTGCGCGAACCGTCGGCATCGGCTATAGCTCCCTCGTCGTCGACGGGAAAGCGGCGGGTGTGGACGGCAGCGCCCACATAATAGCGGCCGCCACGCCAGGCATACTCCAGTTGGGAAATATTGAAGACGCCATCGTGGGCAGGACTGAGGCGGAAAGGGTTGTCGTGACGGTTCCAGCCATTGTGGCCCACGCCATTGTACACGCTGTTGCGAAACAACCACCCCGCTCTGCCCACATCCATATACAGCGTGAGGCCAGAGAAGGGATAGTTGGCTATAGGATAGCTCGCCGCGATGGTGGGGAAGAGGCCGCACGAGCTGTTGGTGAAGAGCGATGTAAGGGGAGAGGTGAAGAAGTCTTCGTTGACATTGCGCACGCCGACGAAGAGACTCGCATTGCGCCACGCGTGCCTGTAGCCCAGCACGGCGATGGCTGCGGCGAGATTGGAGGTCTCGATATTGGAGAAGGTCTGCCAGTCGCCGACGATGGGGTCATGGGTCTTGAACGCATGGATGGTGGCAGCCTCGATCGAA
Source organism: Prevotella sp. P4-51 (assembly GCF_002251455.1). Taxonomy (NCBI): domain Bacteria; kingdom Pseudomonadati; phylum Bacteroidota; class Bacteroidia; order Bacteroidales; family Prevotellaceae; genus Prevotella; species Prevotella sp. P4-51. Next base: position 14,961 of record NZ_NPJM01000041.1, on the reverse strand, counting down.
CCGGCTCCGTGGGCCAGCGGCATGCTGAAATCGAGTCTGAGGAGGTTGACCCAGTTGGCAGAGCCCCTCACGGCGTACTGCCCCTCGGTGGTAAAACAGCCGCCAAAGCTCTGGGGCTGCACGCCGACGCAGTATGCGACGGCAAGGATAAGGGTCATGATAGTCTTGTTCATCATTGTCATGTCTTAGGTTGTGGCGACGCCCGGCAGAGACTCTCTGCGACCGTCATCGCCGTGGCGGCGGTGCATGATGCGGCACCCTCGGCCCACTTTTCTGCTCCCGCCGTGCTGCTGTTGTGGCTCTCTGGCCACAGCCTACACCTCTATCTTATACACATTGGTCTCCTTGCTGCCGAAGCCCATGTGGCGGTAGAGCCTGTTGGCAGCCACGCGCGAGGGGCGCGAGGTGAGCATCACCGTGCAGGGCGACACCCTCCGCGCCTGGTCTATGGCACTCTCCACCAGGCGTGTGGCTATGCCGCGGCCACGCCATCGGGCATCGACCACCACATCCTCTATCCACGCACGGCGGCCCGTGGGGATGGTGTAGATACACACCGACGCCATGCCCACGATGCGCTCTCCGGCGCGAGCCACCAGCAGATGGCAGTGGGACAAGGCAAGCATCTCGGAGATACGGGCAGAGTCGGCCGAAGCCTCATCGGTGAGTTGGGCCAGAAGCCGCGAGATGTCGGCTTCGGCATCGGGAGTAAGCTCGACGAGCCTACCCACCACGGGGGATATGTCGCTACTTGTGGTCATGGGCTTTGATTTTCATTGTTCTGAGCACAGCCTTCTGCCCGGCAGTGATACGGTAGCTCTCACAGGCTTTCTGGATGGTCTTGTTGTGTACCCAGACGCCGAGCCTGCGCTGCTGCAGATAGGGGATGGCGGCATCCCACTGCTTGGCAAGCGCCGTGGCAAAAAACCATGCCACCATCATCCTCACGTAATACTCGTCGCTCTCCACGGCGGCGGCGGTGTCGAGCACCGATGGGCTGAAACGGCTGTCGAGGAAGTGGCTCATCAGCATCGCCAGCCCGAAGCGGCAGGTGTAGACATGTGGCGAGCGGCTCCACTCCACGGCCTTGTCCATCAGCCTCGCGGGATGACGGCCGAAGACCTTAGGCGACATGATGTCGCACACCGCCCAGTTGTCTACATAGGGCAGAAACTCTTCGACCCTCGCCACACACTCGTCCATGTCCTTCAGCTGCGACAGAAGCAGCGCATGCAGCATATTCTCGTCGTAATAGCGATGGGGCAGCAGGCTGAGGAAGCGGCTGCAGTCGGCCTCGCGGGCAAAGTCCTTGGCAAAGGCGCGCAGCAAGGGCACCCGTATGCCGATGATGCTGTCGGGAGCAACACCGGGCACCAGCCGCGCCTGAAACTCGGCATACTGCCGGTCGCGCAGGGCAAGGAGGCGGGGATATAATGGCGTCATAATCACTGTTTGGTGTACAAATGTACAACAAAAAATCAATTCGGGCAGAATGATGACCGAAAAAACGCACACCGTCACCACATATTTTGTGCCGGCACGAACAGACGGGATGGCGGAGGGCAGGCTGGCGGAGAGGGCGACTATGGCTATGGGCAGCGTATCCGGCACAAAATGCAGAGAGACGACCATGGCAGTCATTGCGTGGTGGGAAATAGTGGATGCGTGGCTGGATAGCATGATTTCAGAGCCCGATTTTTACATTTCACAGTTTGCAACCAGTCTATAGGTGATGACTGACAGGATATCGGCAGCAGAGGAGAGGATAAGAGGCAACCGCCTGGAAACGAGGATGACGGCCACGGGCGCCGGCGGCGGCGGGCGGGGCTCTGACGGGGGCTCGGTGGCGGCGGGCGGTGCCTTCAGCCGTAGCCGATGCAAGGTCGGGGTGGGCGCAACGGACACTCCCGCCGCCTCGGAAAGCCAAAAAAATGTGTGATTTATAGACTCTTATGCGCCAAGTGTCGATATTTATTTGTACTTTTGCACCATTATTAATAATGTAATTACTATATTTATCCACATCATGAAGATAGAGAACCGCATAAACGAGTCGGTAAAGGCTGCCATCAATGCCCTTTACGGACAGGACGTACCCGAGACGATGATACAGTTGCAGAAAACCAAGGCCAACTTTGAGGGGCACCTCACACTGGTGGTCTTTCCCTTTCTGAAGCTGTCGAAGAAGAAGCCCGAAGACACTGCGCAGGAGATAGGCGAATATCTGGTTGCCCACTGTGACGACGTGGCGCGTTTCAACGTGGTAAAGGGTTTCCTCAACCTGGTGGTAGCCCCCAAGGCTTGGGTGGCTCTGCTCAATGATATCAATGGCGACGAGCGTTTCGGCGAAAAGCCCGTGACCGAGAAGTCGCCTCTGGTGATGATAGAGTACTCTTCGCCCAATACCAACAAGCCTCTCCACCTGGGCCATGTGCGCAATAACCTGCTGGGCTGGTCACTGGCACAGATAATGGAAGCCAACGGCAACCGCGTGGTGAAGACCAATATCGTAAACGACCGCGGTATACACATCTGCAAGAGCATGCTGGCATGGCTCAAGTGGGGCAACGGCGAGACTCCGGAGACCAGCGGCAAGAAGGGCGACCATCTGATAGGCGACTACTACGTGGCCTTCGACAAGCACTACCGCGAGGAGGTGGCCCAGCTCAAGGCACAGTATCTGGCAGAGGGCATGGACGACGAGGCAGCCACCGAGAAGGCCAAGGCCGAGGCTCCCCTCATCAAGGAAGCCCACGAGATGCTCGTGAAGTGGGAACAGGGCGACGCCGAGGTGCGCAGCCTGTGGCAGAAGATGAACGACTGGGTCTATGCCGGTTTCGACGAGACCTACAAGGCACTGGGCGTGGGCTTTGACAAGATATACTACGAGTCCAACACTTATCTCGTGGGCAAGAAGAAGGTGGAGGAAGGTCTGGCCAAGGGCCTCTTCTTCCGCAAGGACGACGGCAGCGTGTGGGCCGACCTCACCCAGGACGGCCTGGACCAGAAGCTGCTGCTCCGCTCCGACGGCACCAGCGTCTACATGACCCAGGACATCGGTACAGCCGAAATGCGCTTCAATGACTTCCCCATCGACAAGATGATCTACGTGGTGGGCAACGAGCAGAACTATCACTTCCAGGTGCTCTCGCTGCTGCTCGACCGCCTGGGCTTCAAGTGGGGCAAGGACCTCGTACACTTCTCTTACGGCATGGTAGAGCTGCCCAACGGCAAGATGAAGAGCCGCGAGGGAACGGTGGTCGACGCCGACGACCTGGTGGCCGAGATGATTAAGGACGCACGCCAGACCAGCGACGAGCTGGGCAAGTTTAAGGACATGACCGAAGAGGAGCGCCAGGAGATAGCCCGCATCGTGGGCATGGGCGCGCTCAAGTACTTCATCCTCAAAGTCGACGCCCGCAAGAACATGCTCTTCAACCCAGAAGAGAGTATTGACTTCAACGGCAATACCGGCCCCTTCATTCAGTACACCTATGCCCGTATACGCAGCATCATGCGCCGCGCCCAGGCCGAGGGTATCGCGCTGCCCGCAGCCCTCGACGCCGACACCGAGCTCAACGCCAAGGAGATAGAGCTGGTGCAGAAGATGAACGACTTCGGTGTGGCTGTCGCCGACGCAGGCAACAACTACAACCCCGCAGGTATAGCCAACTACTGTTATGAGCTGACCAAGGAGTTCAACCAGTTCTACCACGACTACAGCATCCTCAATGCCGATACCGCCGAGCAGAAGAGCGCCCGTCTGGTGCTCGCTGCCAACGTGGCCAAGATACTCAAGAACGGTATGGCGCTGCTGGGCATCGAGGTGCCCGAGCGCATGTAAACAGATATCACCGCCAGCTATGACCGCAGTAACCAACCCACCCGACTGGCGCCACGACACGGTGCTGCCACTTCCTGCCGAAGTGGTGGCCAACGCGTGGGCGGTAGACGCCGCCTGCTCGGGCAACCCCGGACCCATGGAGTACCAGGCCATCGACCTTGCCACAGGCGCCCAGGTGTTCCACTTCGGTCCCATGCACGGCACCAACAACATCGGAGAGTTTCTCGCCATCGTACATGCCCTGGCGCTGATGGAGCAGCAGGGCATCCGCGACAGGGTAATCTACAGCGACTCCTACAACGCCATACTCTGGGTGCGCAAGAAGCAGTGCAAGACCAAGCTCGAGCGCAACGCGCAGACCGAGGGGCTCTACCGCATCATCCAGCGTGCCGAGAACTGGCTCCGCACCCACGCCGTAAGCGTGCCCATCATGCAGTGGGAGACCCGCAAGTGGGGCGACATTCCTGCCGATTTCGGCCGTAAGTAATACAATAACATCAATCACATACACAATCATGGACACTATAAAGAAAGACTTCGCTTCCAAACTCTTGGAGATTAAAGCCATCAAGTTGCAGCCACAGAACCCGTTCACATGGGCATCGGGATGGAAATCGCCCTTCTACTGTGACAACCGCAAGACACTGTCGTTTACCGACGTGCGCAGCTATGTAAAACTCGAGTTGGCCCACGCCATCCTCGCCCACTTCCCCCAGGCCACAGCAGTGGCTGGCGTGGCCACAGGAGCCATCGCCCAGGGCGCCATGGTAGCCGACGAGCTCAACATGCCTTTCTGCTACGTGCGCTCCAAGGCCAAGGACCACGGCATGGGCAACCTCATTGAGGGCGAACTGCCCGTAGGTGCCAAGGTGGTGGTCGTAGAAGACCTCATCTCTACCGGAGGCAGCTCGCTCAAGGCAGTAGAAGCGCTGCGACAGGCCGGATTTGAGGTAGTAGGCATGGTAGCCTCATACACCTATGGCTTCGCCGTAGCCGAGGAAGCCTTCGCCCAGGCCGGTGTCAAGCTCGTCACCCTCACCGACTACGAGCACGTGGTGGAGCGTGCCCTCGAGACAGGATACATCCAGGACAGCGACGTAGAGCTGCTGCACCGCTGGCGCAAAGACCCCGCCCACTATCAGGTATAGCCGCCCATAATCACGTCAAGACCTATGAGCAGCAAATTTGAAAGCAGCATACGCGAGATACCTTATGCCCAGCAGAAGGTATACGACGCCCTGAGCGACCTGTCCAACCTCGAGCGCATACGCGACCGCATCCCCCAGGACAAGCTCGAAGACTTCTCCTTCGACGCCGACCACATAGCCGTCAAGGCGCCTATGGTGGGCGAGATAAGACTGCACATCATCGAGCGCGAGGAGCCCAAGACCATCAAGTTTGAGACCGAGCAGAGCCCTGTGCCCTTCACCTTCTGGATACAGCTGCTGCCCGTGACAGACACCACGTGCAAGATGAAGCTCACCATCAAGGCCGAGCTCAACCCCTTTATCAAGGGAATGGTACAGAAGCCGCTGCAGGAAGGCATCGAGAAGATAGCCGACGCGCTGCAGGCAATCAGATATGAATAAGTGACCGCAATGAACAAACTCTGGGAAAAGGATTTTGAAGTAAACAAGGAGATAGAGCGCTTCACCGTGGGCCGCGACCGCGAGCTCGACCTCTATCTCGCCAAGTACGACGTGCTGGGCTCGATGGCCCACATCGCCATGTTGGAGTCGATAGGTCTGCTCGCCCACGACGAGCTCGTGGCGCTTACCGCCGAACTCAAGCACATCTACCACGTGGCCGACGAGGGCCGGTTTGTCATCGAAGACGGCGTGGAAGACGTACACTCGCAGGTGGAGCTGATGCTCACCCGCAAGCTCGGCGACATGGGCAAGAAGATACACTCGGGCCGCTCGCGCAACGACCAGGTGCTGGTAGACCTCAAGCTCTTCACCCGCCACCAGCTGATGGACGTGGTGGAGCTTACCCACAGCCTCTTCGACGAGCTGATACAGAAGAGCAACCAGTATCGCCACGTGCTGATGCCGGGCTATACCCATCTGCAGATAGCCATGCCGTCGAGCTTCGGTCTGTGGTTTGGAGCCTACGCCGAGTCGCTGACCGACGACATGCTGTATCTGCAAGCCGCCTATCGCATGACCAACCGCAACCCATTGGGTTCGGCAGCGGGCTATGGCTCTTCATTCCCCCTGGACCGCTCGATGACCACGCGGCTGCTGGGTTTTGACTCGATGGACTACAACGTGGTCTATGCCCAGATGGGCCGAGGCAAGATGGAGCGCAACGTGGCCTTCGCCCTCGCCACAGTGGCGGGTACGGTGGCCAAGATGGCGTTCGACGCATGTATGTTCAACTGCCAGAACTTCAACTTCGTGAAACTCCCCAAGGAGTGTACCACAGGCTCGAGCATCATGCCGCACAAGAAGAATCCGGATGTGTTTGAGCTAATCCGTGCCAAGTGCAACAAGCTGCAGAGCCTGCCGCAGCAGATCATGATGATTATGAACAATCTGCCTGTGGGCTACTTCCGCGACCTGCAGATTATCAAGGAGGTGTTTATCCCCGCATTCGACGAACTCAAAGACTGTCTGCAGATGGCCGCCTATATCATCAACCGCATGGAGGTCAACGAGCATATACTCGACAACGCCATGTACGACCCCATGTTCTCGGTCGAGGAGGTCAACCGGCTGGCAGCCCAAGGCATGCCCTTCCGCGACGCCTACAAGAAGGTGGGACTGGAGATCGAGGCGGACACTTTCAGCGCCGACCGCAACATACACCACACCCACGAGGGCTCGATGGGCAATCTCTGCAACGACCGGATAACCCAACTCATGGAAGATACGCTCAGCGGCTTCCACTTCGAGCGTGTCGCCGAAGCCGAACGATTACTCCTGGAAGGATGAAGCATATACATTATTATATAATAGCAATCGTGATGACGGTTGCCCTTGTGGCCTGTGGCGACGAGGGCAACCGTTTTAGCAGCTACCACTGCAATCTGACCATCGACAACAGCAAGCACCTCAACGCCGTGCTCGCCTCGGCGATGGACGCCAACAACGCCGGCACGTTCTGCATCATCGGCTTCACCCTCAAGGGCGGCGCCAAGCACTACACGTTCAGCAACAGCCAGGGTCTCACCAGTACCAGCATCTTCAACGCTATCGACGACAGGATGAAGATGCAGGAGCACATAGGCATGAACGGCCGCCTCATCGTGGGATACAGCAATATGGAATACCCACCCGTCTTCTACGCCTACGACGGTGAGTGCCCCAACTGCTTTGACCTCAACGCGCTGCCCATGCGTTCCTACCCGCTCAGCATAGACAACAAGGGCACAGCCACCTGCGCCCACTGCCACCGCCAGTACCGCCTCAACCAGGGAGGCTTTGTGGCCAACAACACCGGCAACCACCTCACCGAATACCGCGCCGACCCTCCCCAGCCCCACGGCGTGCTCCGCGTCTACTGACGGCACCTCTGGGCGAAAGCCATCTATTTTGCCCAAAGTGTCAAAGAAAGTGGGAGAAATGTTTGATTATCCACCCACAAAAGCGTATCTTTGCGAAGTTAATGCACTTATTATGATGACACTTTCTCACATAACTGCTGCCGAAGCGGCGGCGATGATTAAGGACGGCGACAATCTCGCCCTGTCCGGATTTACCCCCAATGGCAACCCCAAGGCCATCTTCCGCGAACTGTCGCAGCGCGCCATCCGTGAGCACGAGGCCGGCAACCCCTTTGCCATAGGCATCTTTACCGGAGCCTCGTCGTGCCAGAGCGTGGAGGGCGACATGGCCAACGCCCATGCCATCAAGTTCAGGGCACCCTTCTCTACCAATGCCGACTTCCGCAACCACGTCAACCTCGAAGAGATTGACTACGAAGACATGCACCTGGGCCACATGGCAGAGCGCATGCGCCACGGCTTCTACGGCGGGATGGACTGGGCAGTCATCGAAGTGTCTCACTATGAAATCGTGGGCAACACCTGCCGCGCCTACCTCACCTCGGCAGGCGGCATCGTGACCACCGCCGTGAGACTCGCCAAGCGCGTGATACTCGAGCACAACACCTTCCACAACCCCAACTCACGTTTCCTCCACGACACCTACGAGCCAGCCGACTGCGGATTCGGGCGGAAGCCCATCCCCGTGCTCGCGCCTTACGACCGCGTGGGCCACGACTATGTGGCCATCGACATCGACAAGATAGTGGGTGTCATAGACAGCTGCATACCCGAAGAGGCACGCGCCTTCAAGGACGTCGACGAGTTTACCTCAAAGATGGGTCACTATGTGGCCGAATTTCTGGTCGACGACATGAAGCACGGCCGCATACCGCCACAGTTCCTGCCCATACAGAGCGGCGTGGGAGCCACCGGCAACGCCGTGCTGGCAGCCCTCGGCGCCAACGAGCACATACCACGCTTCAATGTCTACTCGGAGGTGGTACAGGACGCCGCCATCAAGTGGATGCTCGAAGGCAAAATCATCGACGCCTCGGCCACAGCCATGACCGTCACCAACGAGTGTCTGCACACGGTCTACGACAATATGGACTACTTCTCCAAGCACCTCACCATACGCCAGAGCGAGGTGGCCAACAGCCCCGAAGTCATCAGGCGACTGGGCGTGATAGCCCTCAACACCGCCATCGAGTGCGACCTCTACGGCAACGAGAACTCCAGCCACATCTGCGGTTCCAAACTCATGAACGGCATCGGCGGAAGCTGCGACTACGAGCGCAACGGATACATAAGCGTATTCACCACACCATCGATAGCCAAGGGAGGCAGGATAAGTGCCATCGTGCCCATGTGCACCCACGTAGACTCGACCGAACACGACGTAGACGTCATCGTGACCGAACAGGGCGTGGCCGACCTGCGCGGCAAGGGACCCCGCCGCCGCGCCGAGGAAATCATCAACCACTGCGCCCACCCCGACTACCGCCCGCTGCTGCGCGAGTATCTGCGCATAGCCGACAAGGGCCACGAACCCCAGTCGATGACCGCCGCCTTCGCCATGCACGACACGCTGAGAAAGAAGGGCGACATGAGACTTACCGACTTCAGCGAATATCTCAAGTAGACTCCATTGGACAAGATAACCCAAGAGAAACAGACAGTAGAGCTCATGGTAAGGCTTTACTGTCTGCATTATGAAGGCCACGAGCAGCTCTGCCCCCGCTGCCGTGCGCTGATAGACTATGCCCACCAGCGCCTCGACCATTGTCCGTCTGGCAATGGCAAAGGCTCGTGCCGCCGCTGCCCCATCCACTGCTACCGCCCCGATATGCGCAGCCTCATGCGACAAGTGATGCGCTATTCGGGCCCGCGCATGCTGCTGCGCCACCCCTGGGCCACGCTGCGCCACTGGCTGTCGTGACCTCCGCCTCGGGCATCACTCTTCCCGCTGCCAGCACCACTCTCCCCGCTGTCAGCACCACTTTCCCCACTGTCAGCACCACTCTCCCCACTACTGGGGCAAGCCCATAGCGCCCCGCCGCCACCACAGTCGCTGCGCTGCCCACGGCCTTGGCCAGCTCGTATCATAAGTCACGAGCCCGCGTATCTTATGTCACGTGCTCACGTATCGTATGGCACGAGGACTCGTATCTTCCGTCACGAGCCGACGGCGATGCTCAGCGCGCCGCCAACCGTCATTGCCGCTGCCGTAGCGACGCCATTTCTGCCAAGCCTCGATGCTCAGCGCGGCCGGCTCTCTGCCCCTGCCCGCCACAGCGCCACACAGGAGCTCCACATATATTATAAATAAACCTTAATATATACCATAAGAACTCTAAAATTTGGATGAAACCTTTGCATATATCAATTATTTGGCTTATCTTTGCACCGTTTCTAAATGCGGCAATAGCTCAGTTGGTAGAGCACGACCTTGCCAAGGTCGGGGTCGCGAGTTCGAGTCTCGTTTGCCGCTCTTTTACGGATATACATGTAGCCGCAATGGTGGAATTGGTAGACACGAGGGACTTAAAATCCCTTGGCCAGTAATGGCTGTGCGGGTTCGAGTCCCGCTCGCGGCACCTCTATAATTATTTATTTCTAAAACATTATGCGTAAAACTCTTTTATTTTCGTTAACCGCAGGCTCATTCCTCATGATGACATCTTGCTCTAAGATGGGACCCCTGTCTGCAGACAATTTCACAGTTACTCCCAAACCTCTCGAGACTCAGGCCGGCGTGGTATCAGCCACTGTCAACGGCGCATTCCCCGAGAAGTATATGAAGAAGAAGGCCGTGGTAACAGTCACCCCCGAGCTGCGCTTTGGCGACGGCAAGGTGGTCAAGGGCGAAGCCGCCACATTCCAGGGCGAAAAGGTAATGGGCAACGACCAGGTTATCTCTTACCGCATGGGTGGTCACTACACCATGAAGACTGCTTTTGCATACAACCCAGAGATGCAGAAGAGCGATATGTATCTGACATTCGACGCCCGTCGTGGCAAGAAGGTATACAATGTTCCCGCCGTTAAGGTCAACTATGGCATCATCGCCACTTCAGAGCTCTATCGTCAGGCCCTCACCAATGGCGGTGGCTGTCTGGCTCTCGACTCTTTCCAGCGCGTTAAGGCCAAGAAGCAGGAAGCCAACATCAAGTTCCTCATCAACCAGGCCAATCTGCGCAAGAGCGAGCTCAAGAACAACTCTGTAGGCGAGTTTGTCAAGCTGCTCAAGGAAATCAACAAGGACCGTGAAGGCCTGAACCTCCAGAACGTGGAAATCCAGGCTTACGCTTCTCCCGAGGGTGGTTTCAAGTTCAACGACAAGCTGGCCAACAAGCGCCAGAACGTATCAGAGAAGTACGTACGCAAGGAGATGAAGTCTGCCGGTGTTGAGGGCAACCTCGACGCTCACTACACAGCCCAGGACTGGGAAGGCTTCCAGCAGCTGGTACAGGCCAGCAACATCCAGGACAAGGATGTTATCCTGCGCGTGCTGTCTATGTATAAGGACCCCCAGGAGCGCGAGCAGCAGATTCGCAACATGAGCGAGGGCTTCCGCGAGCTGGCTGACGCCATCCTGCCCGAGCTGCGTCGTTCACGCCTCATCATCCACTACGAGACCATCGGCCGCAACGACGAGCAGATTAAGGCTCAGTACAACGAGGACGCTGCCAAGCTGTCTGCCGACGAGCTGCTCTACTACGCTACTCTCGAGGAAGATGCTGCCAAGAAGGAAGAGATCTATGCCAAGACCGCTCAGCTCTACACCAACGACTATCGTCCGCTGAACAACCAGGCTGTCATGGCATTCAACAGAGGCGACGAGGCCAAGGCCAAGGAACTGCTGGCACAGGCTATCACCAAGAGCAACAACGCTGCCGAGGCTAACGCCACACTGGGTCTGATTGCCCTCAAGAACGGCAACGTGGCAGAGGCTGAGAACCTCATCGCCAAGGCTGCCGATGCCAACGCGCTCAACGAGGCTCTGGGCAATCTGAGCATCGCCAAGGGCAACTACGCTCAGGCAGAGGAGTACTTCAAGGACTCTTACAACAACAGCGCCGCTCTGGCTCAGCTGCTCAACAAGAACTATGCTGCTGCCAAGGCTACTCTGAACAATATCAAGAACCCCAACGGTCTTACCTCTTATCTGCACGCCATCGTCAGCGCTCGTCAGGGCAACAAGTATGCTGCCAACTCCTACCTGAAGGAGGCTCTGCAGAAGGACCCAAGTCTGAAGGCTTATGCCGAGAATGACCTGGAGTTTGCCAATATGAAATGATAAACAGAACAACACTCTTTATACTGCTCACCTTAGTCCTTGCAGGGTGTGGCTCGGCTGGAGACCGATTCAAAATCGAAGGCCGACTACTCAACATGGACCAAGGTGAGTTTTACGTTTATAGCCCCGAGGGCGGCATCAACGGCATCGACACCATCCGTCTGCAAGGCGGACGCATGAGTTACGAAGTGATGTGCACTGCTCCCACCACGCTGGTAATGGTTTTCCCCAACTTCTCCGAACAGCCCATCTTTGCCGAGCCCGGCAAGAGCGTCAAGATAGAAGGCGACGCCTCGCATCTGAAAGAGATGAAGGTCAAAGGCACCAAGACCAACGAGCTGATGAACGACTTCAGAGAGCAGATAGCCACCGCCAACCCGCCACAGGTGTTGGAACGCGCTGAGCAGTTCATAGGCGACCACCCCGAATCGGTGGTAAGCAACTATCTGCTGCGCCGCTACTTCATCTCCGGCGCCACGCCCGACTATGCCAAGGCGCTGCAGCTGTGTCGCACCATGCGCAAGGCTCAGCCCAAGAACGCGCTGCTGGCACACTATGAGCAGCAGCTCAAGCAGCTGTCGCGCGTGACGGTGGGCAAACGCCTGCCACGCTTCTCTACAGTCGATGTCGACAACAAGAAGATAGACAACGCTACCCTCGGCAAGGGGCTGGCCGTAATCATGGCCTATGCCACCTGGAGCTACGATGCCCAACGCATGCTGCAAGACATGCGCATGCTCGCCAAGAGCAGCAAGGGCAAACTGAAGATTATAGGATTCTGCGTCGACCCCAACCGCAACCAATGCAGGGCCATCGCCAAGCGCGACTCGATACCCTGGCCCGTGATATGCGACGGCAAGATGCTCGAAAGCCCTACTCTACACTCGCTCTCTCTCTTTGATATCCCCGACAACATACTGGTCAACAATGGCGTGGTGATAGCAAAGGGACTAACCAACGACGAACTCAAACAGCGCATCGAGCGAATGCTCTGATGCGCCGTTTTTTGATAACATCCACACTGTCATCTACCGCTTAAATCAATAACACTATTATGCTGGTCAAAACCTATTGTGCTGCCGTCAACGGCATGGAAGTCACCACTATCATCGTAGAAGTCAACGTAACGCGAGGTGTGATGTATCATCTCACCGGACTGGGCGACTCGGCGGTGAAGGAGGGCAAAGACCGTATCGCCGCCGCACTGCAGAACAACGGCTACAAGTTTCCGATAGCCGACCTCACCATCAACCTCGCTCCCGCCGACCTGCGCAAGGAGGGCAGCAGTTTCGACCTGCCTCTGGCTATCGGCATACTGGCTGCCAGCGGAGGCATAGAGAGCCACTGCCTGGACCAGTATATGATGGTAGGCGAGCTGAGTCTCGACGGCCATCTGCAGCCCATCAAGGGCGCCCTGCCCATAGCCATCCGCGCCCGTGCCGAGAAGTTCAAAGGCCTCATCGTGCCACGGCAGAACGTGATGGAGGCAGCCGTGGTCAACAACCTCGAGGTCTATGGCATGGACACCATCATGGACGTCATCCAGCTCGTCACCGGGCTGAAGGACTTTGACCCCACCGTCATCGACACACGCAAGAAATTCTATGAAAGCCAGTACCAGTTTGACATCGACTTTGCCGATGTGCGCGGACAGGAGAACGTGAAGCGCGCTCTCGAAGTGGCAGCGGCAGGCTCTCACAACGTGATACTCATCGGGCCTCCCGGCTCGGGCAAGTCTATGATGGCCAAGCGTTTCCCTACCATCATGCCGCCACTCACGCTGGCAGAGAGTCTGGAGACCACGCAGATACACTCCATCGCCGGCAAGCTGGGCGGCAACACGTCGCTCATCACCCAGCGCCCCTTCCGCAGTCCGCACCACACCATCTCCGAGGTGGCACTCGTGGGCGGCGGCTCCAACCCCATGCCCGGCGAGATAAGCCTGGCCCACAATGGTGTGCTCTTTGCCGACGAGTTGCCCGAGTTCAACAAGCACACCCTCGAGGTGCTGCGCCAGCCGCTCGAGGACAACCGCATCACCATCAGCCGTGCCAAATACAGCATCGAATATCCCTGCAATTTCCAGTTTATCGCCTCGATGAACCCCTGTCCCTGCGGATATTACGGCGACCCCACCCACCACTGTGTCTGCAGCCCAGGGCAGATAACCAAGTATCTCGGCCGCATCAGCGGTCCGCTGCTCGACCGCATCGACATCCAGTGCGAGATTACGCCCGTACCCTTCAAGGACATCTCCAAGGTGGAGCCAGGCGAACCCAGCGCCGTCATCCGCGAACGCGTCATCAAGGCCCGCGACATCCAGACCGCCCGCTACAAGGACTTCAAGGGCATCCACTGCAATGCCCAAATGACCGAGCGCATGATACACCAGTTTGCCGAGCCCGATGAAGCCTCCATCGCACTCCTGCGCACCGCCATGGAGCGTCTCTCCCTCTCCGCCCGCGCCTACAACCGCATCCTCAAAGTAGCCCGCACCATCGCCGACCTCGACGCCAGCGACAGAGTGCAGCCACACCACCTCGCCGAGGCCATAGGCTACCGCAACCTCGACCGTGGCGATTGGGCGGAGAGGTAGTCAGCCGAACCTTAAGGACCTCACGAACGTGCGTCCCCCCTCAAAAAAAACTTGGTGATGCCACGATGCTTCCCTTAGCAAGGATAAAGAATAATCACTATAAAACAGTAAAATTTACAAATTAAACGAGAATGATAGCCTCTCTATAATTAGTCGAGCCTTAAAAACTTCGCACATGCGCGCATGTGAATGCATTATATGTGATAACCGACCATTGTCCCTCTGTCATGAGCCTCCTAATGACCCATTTGAAAAGGCACAAAAAGAGCCTCATGGCTCTTTTGAGGTTATATGCGGCAGCAGCGAGCATGACATTTATAGAGTCTCCGAAAAGACCCTTGTAGAAGTTCCGTCCCAGACGATGGTCGCTCTTGCGTCCACGACTGTCCTTTCCCTTATTCCTGTCATCCTCCTCCTTCTTCTTGTCCTCCATGGCAAGATTGATGTGGATGCTTTCCTTGAGGATAAGCTCCACGCCCTCCTCTCCGATACGGTGACGGAAATGTACAAGCTCGGATGAGGCGCAAGGTGCGGATATGCTGAAAGCCTCAAGACCGCAAAAGTACTGATAGTAGGCAGACAGGTAATAATCCCTCTAAACCAATGGCTCACCCGATAAACCATGGGGATAATTCTTTGGTTCTATAGATTATTTATACCTTTGTACCATGAATAATCAAGGACTTTTAGCATTGGCACAGTTAATTCTGCCATCAGAGATACTTTCAAAT
>NZ_NPJM01000040.1:0-128282 GCF_002251455.1 Prevotella sp. P4-51 | reverse complement strand
CTACCCATACCCATTCATACTGACCTGTCGCTTCATTTAGGACACGATCTCTTTCACGTTTTACTTTTGTTCTCATACACTTTTGTTTTAGGCATCCAAAAGTGTCAAGTTTTTTTAGGGTAAGTCACTTATTGTTGGAATTATTTGGTCACGCAGACTTTTTTATACACAAGTGTATAAGCAATAATGCCTCTTAAAATAATTCCCTGAAATTTTGGTCAGTTATACGAAAAAGTGTACCTTTGCAGCCAATTTTACGAAAATCCATAAAAATAGCAGTAATGCAGAGACAGAAATTTAACACATTAGGCGGATTGAACATTCAGAGCACATGGTGCCTTGAATGCGATTCCTATATGCATACGTCAAGCATTGCTGCACCACGCTATTCAGATAGGAAGACTTTCCATATTGCACAAGGAGGGAGTGGATTACTCCTGACATAATTGTACGTGCAAACACGAGATTAACGAAGTGGTTGGAAAGTCAGCAATGCTTTCCAACCATTTTTCGTTTGTGCCTATCACAACCATGAACACTGTCGACTTACCACCGACAAGACTTCTCCTCATCGGCCTGGCCTATGGCACAACATGTAGTCAATCAATTATTAACCGCGCAGGGATGCGCAAAAACAAGAAGGAACAAAGAAATGTTAGAATTCAAAAAGTACAGCTCCATCGAGAATTCCTTCAACAGAGAGTTCATGGAGCGCATCGTGGCAGAGATGCCAACCGATTTGGAATATGTGGTACAGGAAAAGGTACATGGTGCCAACACCAGTTTCCTCTGCGACGGAGAAAACGTAAGGTTTGCAAAGCGTACCTCCATGCTGGAAGCAGAGGAGATGTTCTACGACTATCCCGAACTGCTTGAAAGGTACAATGACAAAGTCGTGGCCCTTGCCAAGGATGTCCTCAGCAGATATGAGGACGTGAGGAGCGTCAATGTCTTCGGTGAGATGTTCGGTGGAACCTATCCTCACAAGGATGTGCAGCCCAACCGTAAGTTGTCTCTCATCCAGAAGGGTGTATGCTACACTCCTGAACATGAGTTCTATGGTTTTGACATCTATGTCATCAATGAGGAAGGCGGTAGGTATCTGCTAGTAGATGAGGTGAACGAGCTTTTTGATAAGCACGGATTCTTCTATGCCAGGACTCTGTTCAAGGGCACTCTCGGTGAATGTCTCAAATACCCTAATGCTTTCCAGAGTAAGATTGCTGAATGGCTTGGCTTCCCTGCCATCGAAGACAACATCTGCGAAGGCATCGTGATAAGACCTGTCGTTCCCATGTACCTAAGAAATGGAAGCAGGGTGCTCATCAAGAGCAAGAACGAGCGTTTTGCCGAAAAGAAGAGCGTGAAGAAACGCAACAAGCTCTTTGCCGAACCTGTTCCTTACAGCGAAGCCTTGAAGGCACTCATCCCTGAGGTGGAGGCATACGTTACCGAACAGCGTTTGGCAAATGTGGTGAGCCACATCGGTGAAGTACATGTGCCTAAAGACTTCGGTAAGATTATGGGGCTGTTCTCTAAGGATGTACTCGAGGATTTCCTGAAAGAACATGGCGGTGAGTATGGTTGCCTTGAAAAGAGCGAACAGAAGTTGCTCAACAAGGAACTGAACAAACTTTCCACTGAGATGGTGAAGAAGGTCTATATGGGCCAGGCTTACATACTCGATTAATTAACAGACTCTCTCCGTGCTCCAGATGGGGCATGGAGAGAATAATACAAAGAAGAAAATGAATTTCAAGTTTAATGCAGAACATACGTTCTTTACATCAGATACGCACTTCAATCATGCGAACATTATCAAGTTTTGCAATCGTCCATTCAAGGACGTAGAGCAGATGAACGATGTGATGATTGCAAACTGGAACAGCGTGATAGGTAAGGATGATACAGTTTTCCACTTGGGCGATTTCTGTCTGGGTAGTGCGGCAGAATGGACAAAGATACTCGACCGTCTGAATGGCAAGATTTATCTAATCATGGGTAACCACGATTTGAAGAACATTCGACAAGGATTCATCAGCCGCTTTGAACATGTTGCCATGCAGATGCGAATCGAGATAGGGAAGAAGAGAATCTACCTATGCCACTATCCCTTTCTCTGTTTTGAGGGCGGCTATAAGGATGATGTTTGGCAGCTGTTCGGACACGTCCATACCCGAAGGAGCAATTCAGGCATTGATGCCGGAAGACTCCAGTATCTCTATCCGACACAATACGACGTAGGAGTGGACAATAACAACTTTACCCCAGTATCGTTTGGGCAAGTAAAGAGAATCATTGACAAGCAAGTTGAACA
Source organism: Prevotella sp. P4-51 (assembly GCF_002251455.1). Taxonomy (NCBI): domain Bacteria; kingdom Pseudomonadati; phylum Bacteroidota; class Bacteroidia; order Bacteroidales; family Prevotellaceae; genus Prevotella; species Prevotella sp. P4-51. Next base: position 125,965 of record NZ_NPJM01000040.1, on the reverse strand, counting down.
AAGTAAAGAAAAGTAACAATGAAGATACAATACATGAGTGACCTGCATATGGAGTTCGCAGAGAACAGCAGGTATCTGAAACATAATGAGTTTCCTGTTACGGGTGATGTGCTGGTTCTGGCCGGTGACATCTTCTATCTGAGAAACGATGTGGCCCCACTGGGCAAGTTCTGGAAATGGGCATCGACAAACTATCGCCAGGTACTTATTGTTCCAGGCAACCACGACTATTATGGTCATTATGACATAATGACTCGTGGTATGCAATGGGAATGGATGTTTAAGGAGAATGTCGGCTATTACCAGAATCAGGTAGTCAGAATCGATAATGTCGATTTCATCTTCAGCACCCTTTGGTCGCATATTCCGCCAGGTGATGAATATATCGTGTCCCATGGATTGAATGATTTCTACCAGACGCTGTATGAAGGCCATCGCCTAACAGTAGATGATTACAACCGGATGCATCAGTTCTGTCTTGACTTTATCAAACGGGGCGTAGCCGAAAGCACGGCAGAAAAGATTGTTGTAGTGACCCACCACCTGCCTACGCAACAGGTGGTGGCACCGCAGCATCTTGGCTCAGACCTAAATTCAGCATTTGCTACGGAACTTGGAAACTTCATTGTTGACAGCCCGATCAATGTCTGGATTTACGGTCATTCACACACGAACATCGACACAACGATAGGACATACTAAAATTGTGTGTAATCAGATGGGATATGTGTTTGCGAATGAGTATCTGACAAACGGATTTGACTTCGGCAAAATGATAGAGATTTAATGAATGACAAACATACAAAGAAAAAGTATACAATTATGAGTGGAGGCACTTTTGATTATTCACAACGGACTATAGAACTTATAGCCGATGATATAGAACAAACCATCTTGGAAGCAGGGAGAAAGATTCCAGATGTATTATTGGAAGAACAGCAACATCGTTACTCACGGGAGATACCATTAGAGGAACAATACTATAGTTCCTACAATCGGAAGACAATGGATATCATGAAACGGGCAGTTTATATCCTTAGAATGGCATACATATATGCTCAACGAATAGACTGGATGTTGTCAGGTGATGACGGTGAAGATGATCTCGTTAGACGCTTAAACAAAGAACTGCATGAGCTTAAAACGAAGTATCCTAGCGGAAAGTTCACGTTTAAGAAGAAAAGAGTTCGGTATGATGATGACTACGGATGCTTCCGTGAAATTCCAGATGAGTAAATGAATTATAAAAACAGGTAAAAATGAATAGGAAAAATAAACAAAGTGATAGAGAAATCTTAGAAGAAATACTTATGATTCTAAAAAATATGAAAGCCTCTCCTGTAGTTGTCCAGCCCTCTATGAAGGTTTACAATAACAAAGAGGTTATGGAATTACTGGGAGTGAAGGATAAATATCTCAAAAAACTAAGGGATAATGGATATCTTGGTTTTTCAAGAGAAGGCGATAAGTATTGGTATACGCAGAAAGACGTAGATTGTTTTCTGCACAGTTTTCATTATGAACCATTTAATAGCAATATAAACAAATTATGGACTCTTTAAATTATAAATACATTCATGCCAGTAAACAAAAACGCATTATTGCGTTACAAGATAATAGACAGATGCCTACGAAACAGATACAGAAGATGGACGATAGAGGACCTGGTTGATGAAATATCTGAAGCGCTGTATGATATGGAGGGTATCCGCAAAGGCATCTCTTTGAGAACTGTTCAGAACGATATTCAGATTATGCGTTCTGACAAGCTCGGATACAATGCGCCCATTGAGGTATATGATCAGAAGTACTACAAGTACGCTGATCCGAACTACTCTATTACAGAGTTGCCCCTGACAGCTGAGGACTTCAATCTTATTACTAAAGCTGTGAAAATGTTGGAAACGACAGAGGACAAACCAGAGTTTCAGCAAATGGGTAGAATACTCACACGGGTTAAGAAAAGGCTGACGGCAATTCTTAACTATGGATAATGGAAAGACTCCAGTTCCTTTTATCGGCAACTGGAGTCTTTATTTGTTGAGTGAGGAATCGGATTCGAACCGATGAATGACGGTTTTGCAGACCGTCCCCTTAAACCGCTCGGGCATCCTCACGTAATAGGGAGTTTGACAGGTTTCGAACCTGCGACCACCAGAGCCACAACCTGGCGCTCTACCTACTGAGCTACAAACTCCATGTAGTTGCGGGAGCAGGATTCGAACCTGCGTCCGGTTTTTGGCCGGCCCAGCTTATGAGACTGGTGAGTTGGGCCACTACTCTATCCCGCGATTTTGCAGAAGCAGAAGGGTTCGAACCTCCGACCTTCGGTTTTGGAGACCGACATTCTACCAACTGAACTATGCTCCCATCGTTGAGGTGGAGGGACTCGAACCCACGAAGCCGAATGGCGGCAGATTTACAGTCTGCTCTCGTTGCCGCTGGAGAACACCTCAATATATTTGTGGAACCTCGTGGAGTCGAACCACGTTCTCAGGATTTTCAGTCCTGCGCATACACCAAGTCTGCCAAAGTTCCATCAGAGGAGGCTAAGGGATTCGAACCCTTGGAGCGTTTCACCGCCCTCTGGTTTTCAAGACCAGTGCAATAGACCAACTCTGCCAAACCTCCAATTTGCGGAAGCAGAAGGATTCGAACCTTCGGAGCCTTGCAGCTCGGCACGTTAGCAGTGTGCTGGTTTCGACCGCTCACCCATACTTCCATTGGATTTCGGGGGCAAAGGTACAATGCCACTCTGCAGCCTTTCTGCGTAACAAGAAAAAGTTACAAAAAATGATTATTTTTCGCTAATGATTATTGACAAATTAGCTTTTCCCATAAGTACAAAGCATAAATGCCCAAATGAATTACTGATAACAAGTAGTCATTCGGACATTCTTATGTAAATCTTGGAAAAATGTATAAAAAGAGGCAAAAACACCTTGGAAAAGTGTAATCGCATCATTTAAATCCCAACGTTGCACGTCGATAGTTGTACGAAAGCCAGTAGCTGCGTTTTAATGGGTCTGACAGGAAGGAACGGTTGATCAATTCTTTGGCCAACGGATGTTCCTTAGCAAAGAAATCCAATTCCCGTTTCACCAATCTTACAGTCATACCAATGCGATGACCAAACTCCTCGAAGTCCTTACGGGCAACACTTCTTGTATCGGATAGTTGCATGCCTTCTTTGAACAATCCTTTATCAAGGGCGAAGATGCGTGGCATGCTCAAATGTAGACTGGTATTGATGAGGTCGTAGGCAGGGGTGAGGTGGTATTCTCCGTCACCTCGGTTGATTAGTGAGAAATTTTTCAGATGCGCGTCATCGTTGAGGGTAAGATAGTTGAAGACAACGATGCGGAAGAACTTTAGGATTTCAACGGGAGCAGCCTTGACGTATTTGCGGATGATGTCGGCACACTCCTCGTAGCTCAAATTACTATATTTGTAATCACTGCCACCATTGGCATTGGTAAGTCCTGCCAGCGAGGCGAAATCTTCCTGACTGTACTTCTGTCCATCTGGTCCGACATCGAAACGTCGGCAAAGATAGGCTGCTTCACCATCTTGGAAAAAACAAATGCCATTAGCGGCAGTCTCAATGTGATAGACTTGAGAAGCCAACTGCATCGTCAGATGCTCATTGGCTGGACAATATTTACGGTCAAGCAAAGCATAGGATGAAGGAGCCGGTTTCAAGATGTATGTTCCACGTTCACCTTCGGCTGGCTTTACCAAATGTCCCTCACTATCCAGCACCAAACTCGCCTTGGGCTGAACGCCAGAGAGCGAGATGCGCCCCACGTTCTTCAGATAGGCTTCATTGTCGGCACTGTCATTGTTGGGGCTGTCAAAATCCAACACATGAAAAACCTCCTTCCCGTCAAACAATAGTTTTCGGGCTACAGGAGAATAGGTGGTAAAGTCTTCCTGCAAGGTGGAAGGGCAAACATTGACCTCTATCATATTCACATCGGTTTAATGGTTACGGCTCCGATGGTATCGTGCCCTGCTGTTGCAAGCATGATACCAAAATCATCGTTTTCATCGATATAATGCAACATGGATTGCACCTGGCGATTGGAGCCTTCAGACAACATGTTATAAAAATAAGGAAAGAGATGGTTGGAACGGTAAGGCTCTTTTCTTACGGGCATTGCCAAGCAAACTGGCTCGCCGTGGTAGTCCTTACCATAAGTGAACACATATTCCCTGGCATCCGTCTCTTGCAATATGCCAGCCTCCATGTCATGAACATAAACCTTACACTGTCTCATAGTCAAGTTGCTTGATGTTAATGTCTATTTGCAGACCCAAAGTATCGAGTATTGTGAGCAAGGTGGCGAGCTGAGGATTACCCTCGCCTCGTTCAATCGCTACAACGGTATTAACAGCTACACTAGCCAGGTCAGCCAATGTTTGTTGGTTGATACCCAATTTTTTCCGCCTTTCCTTGATGACATTCCCTATTTCCTGCTGTGTCATAATCTCAATATATTGCGATTTCGGTGCAAAGATAAGCAATTCTTTTCAAACAAAGACGCAAATTCTCAATAAAATGCGATTTTGGGTATAATTTACTATGAATTGCCATAAAAACATGTAAAAATCACAACGAATTGCGATTTTTATTGTTGTCCCATCATCTTCTTTAGCATTTCCTTCATCTGTTCAGGAGTAAGACTATCAATGTCGATAGGTTCTTCTTCCTTTTTGATGTTAAGCAACTTACTATTGTTACGGAATCGGATTTCAAGAGGATACATGTCCTGATAGCCGCTGGTGACATCGTTACCTTGCGAGTGCCCCATACTTTCAGAGATGTACAACTCCTCTACGCCAGCCAGTTTCAGATTTGTGGCAAAGGAATGACGCGCCCATGTTCCAGACACCACCTTGTCCCATCCAAGTACTTCTTTGCATATACGGTTCATGCGGTCTTTGATGTTGGAGTTTTCCTGTACCGTCAACTTTCGACGCAGGGTCTCATCTGTGGCTCCATTGAAGATTTGTGGAAAAACATATGCGTCCTTCTCTGGCTTGGCTCCAATCTCATTAAGGATCACTTTGAGTGGTTCTATGATAGGAACGATAACCACCGACATACTGTTGCTTCGTGCCGATGTTTTCTTTCGCATAAACTCAAAAGCACGACCACCTTCTGCAAAGTAAGTACGGTTGTAGGTCAAACGTCCTGCATCGGCAAGATTGAATCCATTGCACAGATATTGTGCCAGGAATAGGCCCAAAGAATCATGGGCACGTTTCTTATAAGCTGGATCCCAACCTTCGGGATAGCGCTTCTCAACGAAGACTTTATATAGTTCCGTCATTTCATCAACGCTAAGGTATGATTGTTGGCGACGTTTACCTCGTGGAATTGAGATGAGCGTGTTGTCCTTGTTGGAGAAGGGGTATTTGTCCTCGGTCAAAAAACCTTGGCGAATACATTCATTCCAAACAACACGGCAGGTCCGAAGATACATACCACGGGTGGCATCAGCAATCTTTCCGACGACCTTGCCGTTTTCGACCACACCATTTTTCATTACATCATTCCACTTGTCAATTACGTTTTTGCCGACCATGAAGCCCTTCACATCACCAACGTATTTAAGGAAGGAGTTGAGTGCCCACTGGTAGTTCTCTGCTGTTCCCACTCTGTCTTCTGCTTTCATCCTGGCAATAATACTCTCCCAAACACCTACAAAAGATGTGGCTTTATCATATTCGATTTCCGCACCTGTCAGATAAGTACGGATAAGGTCGAGTGTTAAAGTCTGCGTCTTGCTCAGTTTCTCCAGTTTTTCCCTGTAGCTTTCTAGCATCTTTTGCCATTCGACATGGACAGGCATGAGCGAACTTTTCGCTCCTTTCACGCTACATACGTCATTGAAGTACTTTTCGCTTTGATAGTCCATATCCTTTAGCTTGTAGTAATACCGTTTAGCTGCTATCTGAAAACAGATGGCCAAAGGGTATACATCCGTACTCTTATTGGTACGTTTGTCTAGAACTAAAGTAAGTGAACAGTTGTCCACTTTTCCGCACTTGATAGATGTCTTTTCAGCCTTCATAACTATAGTCTGTTGCTTCGTTCATGAGAATCTTGCGAACAATTTGCGAACAAAATCGCCCATTAATTTAGGTTTATTAAAATTTCACTTTTGCGCTGCAAAGTTAAAAAATAATTGTTATACAACAACTTACAAAGCCAAGAAAAATTTTATGAAACTATAAAAAATTTCATTTCAACAGACTCATAATCTGGAGGTCCCTGGTTCAAGCCCAGGCTGGTCCACACTGAAAATCAGCAACTTAGAAGAAATTCAAGTTGCTGATTTTTCGTTCTGCGTAAACAATGCGTAAACAAACTTTTTCAGTTTACCCCTATGATACGCAATTCTATCTTTGAGTATCAATGATAATGTTACCAAGTCAATTTGTGAGACAAGTCTCACTTTTTAGGGTGGAAGCGGAAAGATCTCTATTTCCACAAACCACAATGTCTTTATTATTTAACGAATGATAAATAAGTGTTTTTGAAAGCAAAATCACATTTTTTCATTCCTTTATAGCAGTTCAATGCTTAAAAAACGTTGAAACATTCTTTTTTCTCGGCTTTTTCCTGTAAATTTGCAAGCAACTAATGAACATAATATGAACATTATTCAAAAAGGAATGGCACTTAACCGTCTGAAGATTGTCCTTGTTGAACAGGGTAAGACCGGTAAGTGGTTATCCGAACAATTAGGCGTAACCGTACACACAGTTTCAAGATGGTGTCAAAATCGGAGTCAGCCCTCCGTGGGTCAATTGAATGAAATTGCGAACATCTTGCAAGTTGATGTGCGAACACTGATGATTTCCAATTTGTAAATAACATGGCACAGACATATAGATTTTCCGGGCATGAATCTTTCCCATGCAAGACGTTATGGCTGAAAAAAGGCTATGACTTTATAGCCAATGGGAAAGATTTTAATAGTCCAGATGCAGTAATAGACCTCGGAGTCGGTAAGAATATGGTAGCCTCTATCCGTTTTTGGCTGAGGGCATTTGGCATAACCGGTGTTGATGGAAACCTTACCGATTGGGGTATCTACCTTTTTGATGAAAAGGCTGGTAAAGATAGGTATCTTGAAGATTTGGCAACGCTTTGGCTATTGCATTTCAATATTGTTTTTTTGCAAGAAGCTACTATGTATAATTGGCTTTTTTGTGGCTTGCAACGCGAACGCACACAATTTACTCGCGAACAAGTCGTAAATTTTGCTAGACTTCGAATGATTGAAGTCGGCAAAAAGAATCTCTTTAATGATAATACAGCAAAAAAAGACGTTGCCGTTCTCCTTCAGAACTATGCCTTACCTCGTAAAGCACAGACAAATGAAGATTATTCTTCACTTTTGATAGACCTTGATCTTATTCGTCAGAATGCAGAAGGCAAGGACTACTACTTCAATATTGAAGGGAAGCGCAAGGTGACAAAAGAAATCTTCTTGTATGGACTTCTCAAAATAAAAGGGACTGACAATACAATTCCTTACGAAACCATTCAAGAGCGACTTGGTTTGTTATTCTGCATGAATGACAGTGAAACAATCAACATGTTAAAAGAACTATCCAATACATATTCTAAATATTTAGCTTATAGCGATGTTGCAGGCATTCGTCAGATTCAGTTTGTTGGAGTATTGGAACCAAGAAAAGTATTAGACGATTACTATGCGAACATTTAGTTTATCAGCCAACATAGAGAACGGATTTGCAGAGGGTTCCCAATATATTGTAACTCCAAATGCTCAGAAAGCCATTCATAACATAGTAAATGACTTCCGTTCTGGCATACATAGCTTTACCATTATTGGTACATATGGAACAGGAAAGTCCAGCTTCTTACTTGCCTTGGAATCCGATCTGCTCAGAAAGAGTGAAAAGAAATATCTTCTTGAAGAAAGCAACCTTTCTGATTCCTCTGGCGGATATGAGTTTCTGAACATTATTGGTGATTATGCAGAATTGTCTAAGTTGCTGAGTCAGAAACTGAATGTCGAAGGTAGCAGCAATAGCATTCTTGACGAATTGAAATATTACTATAATAGTTGTCAGCAGAAGAAAAAATTTCTTATTGTGGTAGTCGACGAGTTCGGAAAGGTGCTGGAACATGCCGCCAAAAACAATCCTGAGCAGGAACTCTATTTTATGCAAAAACTGGCAGAATTTGTGAACGTGCCAAATCGGAACATCCTACTTCTTACCACTCTACATCAGAATTTTAGTTCATATGCCAAAGGACTTTCTGAGGCGCAGTCCAATGAATGGACAAAGGTAAAAGGCCGCTTCAAGGAAATCACTTTTGTGGAGCCAATAGAACAGTTACTACAACTGGCATCTCAGCAGTTACAAGATGAGCGCTCAACCAAAGTACCATCCTACACAAGTGAAATTTTCAAATTAGCCAAAGAAACTCGTTTTGTATCACAAGACTTTTCTGAAGATGTGGCCAATCAACTTTACCCTCTTGACACCTTTTCAGCATACGCTATAACAACGGCCATTCAACGTTATGGTCAGAATGAGCGTTCGTTGTTTACCTTCCTTTCATCTAAAGGGAGCAATTCCGTGTCGGAATTTGAGACTGCGAAGAACCTAACTTATAATCTACAGAAGGTATATGACTACATCTTATATAATTTCTACAGCTATCTGAAAGATGCCAATGCCGACTCCATGAGCTGGAGTAGCATGCAGGTTTCCATTGAGCGTGTTGAAGGACAGAATTGGGAAGACAAAGAACAGATGCTTGCTGCCGTCAATATTGTGAAAGCCATCGGTTTGCTCAACCTATTCAGCGTGGCAGGCTTCCGTCTGACGGCAGAGAGTATGGCTACTTATGCACGTCTTGCCATGAACATCCCTGATGCCGAATCCATTATCCGTCAACTGGAGACAAAAAAGATAATCCGTTTTGCTGCATATAAGGAGCGATTGATGCTCTTTGAAGGAACAGATGTAGATTTAGAGGCGGAGATTCGTGAGGCGGGACTAATGGTAGCACGTCCAGTAGTATTCGTGAATGAACTTCGAGTATTCTTCAACAAGCGTATCTCGCCTGTCAAAGCCCACTATTATCACAAAGGGACACCGCGTTTCTTCGATTACCGCATAGAAGAGGAGCCTCTTGACATTACCCCTTCTGGCGATACTGACGGTTACATTGAATTAATCTTCTCCACATCGAAGAATGCTCTAAAAGATATAAAGGAGAAAAGTGAGAACTCTGAGCATGCGCTGATATTTGCATACTTTACAAACACAGAAGATATTGTAGAACACCTGTATAGTATAAACAAATACAGATACTTGCTCGAACGGGTGCTTGACAAGAACGACCGCGTGGCAGTATCGGAAATTCAGAAGTTGAAGGAGTATGAGGAAACTCTTCTAAACAAGTCAATCAGCGACAATCTATTCTCCTACCGTAACCGTGTGGTTTGGATTTATAATGGCAAAGAACAAAAGGTGGAATCGCACCGTGATTTCAACCAGCTACTATCATTAGTCTGCAACGAGGTGTATAGCAAGACACCTGTCATGATCAACGAACTGTTCAACAAGCATAAACTCAGTGGAACAATATCGGCAGCAAAAAAGAATTATCTTGTAGCACTTACAGAACATTCATCAGACCCAGATCTCGGTTTCCCCGATGAAAAGTTTCCTCCAGAGAAAACGATCTATTACTCTCTGTTGAAGAATACGGGACTACATAAAGATGGAAACTTTGCTGATATGCCGACCAATGATGGTATCATGCCACTATGGGATGCCTGCGAGTTTTTTTTGAGAAATACGGAGAATAAAGCTCGAAAGATATCGGAACTTATAAAGATGCTTTCAGCTCAGCCCTACAAGCTGAAACAGGGATTCCTTGATTTCTGGATTCCAACATATTTATATATTAGGAGACAAGACTTTGCACTCTATGATGCCTCTCGTGGAGCTTATATGCCTGAGGTGAATATGGAGTTCTTTGACCTGTTGCAAAAACATCCAGCCGACTTCGAGATAAAGAAGTTTGCCATGGATGGCGTGAAACTTGGCTTCTTCAACCAATATCGCCGCTTTGTCAATCTCGGCGATGAGTTCTCTATTACCAACGAGAACTTCATCGAGACCATTAAGCCATTCCTCAGTTTCTATGTGCGGCTCAATGACTACACGAAGCATACTCACAAGTTCGACCATTCATCTACAATGCGTTTCCGTGACGTGCTTGCAACAGCCAAAGATCCTGAAAAAGCATTCTTTGAGGACTTGCCAGAGGCTTTGGGCTTCGATCAGGAGAAACTGAAACAGAAAGAGTTTATCAATCAGTATGGTCAAATTATTCAGCGGGCTATTCGTGAACTACGCACTTGTTACACGCATCTGATAGACCGTTTAGAGGAACGTCTTGTGGATGGACTAGGCTTGGAGTCTGGGGAATATTCGGAATATGTAATAGAGATTCGTCATCGCTTGGCCAATGTGAAGACTTATCTGCTGACCGACAAGCAACGGGAGTTTTATCACCATGCCATGACGGAGTACGATAATCGCATTTTATGGTATCAGTCCATCTGCTATACTATTCTGGAGCAGCGTTTGGATGCTTTGCGCGATGAACAAGAGGAAAAGTTAGCCGATGACCTTGTATATCTGTTTCACGAATGCGAAAAGTACTCTGCTATATCTAAGCATACTAATAAGGGTGACAACAATGAAGCCTACTCCTTTGATCTGGTAACCAATAAAGGAACGAACGTTCGTACTCAGACATATGTGCTGCCCGAGAAAGACAAGGAACGTTCATCAGAACTTGAAATCAAAATCAGCAAGTTACTTTCTGGAGATACTAATGTGGATGTGTGCACTTTGCTGTCCATCCTAAACAAAAAGATGAAACAATGAAGGTAAGACACATATTAGGAATATCAGGCGGCAAGGATAGTGCTGCACTCGCCATCTATCTAAAGCAGAAGTACCCAACATTGAAGATTGAGTACTACAATTCAGATACCGGTTGCGAACTGGCTGAGACCGAAACGCTCATTAACCGACTGGAAGCCTATCTCGGAAAGATAGAGCGACTTCGTGCTGCAGAAGGAAGTCCAGAGCCGACTCCTTTCCATCACTTTTTGAAAGCGATGGGTGGTTTCCTGCCTTCGCCACAGGCCCGTTGGTGTACGAAAAAGATGAAACTCGACAAGTTCGAGGAATATGTGGGCGATGACTATGCCGTTTCCTACGTGGGTATCCGTGGCGATGAAGACCGCGACGGCTACATCTCTTCCAAGCCGAACATTCAGGCTGTGTTCCCCTTCCGCAAGAACATTTGGAGCATCGATGTCATCAACAAGTTCCTGCACAGGGAGAATCTTGACCAGATTGTTGACATCTACGAGCGTCTTACCCCCGAAGGATTTCTCCGCGACGAGATACTTGAAACCGTGAAGCGTCCCATCACCAAGACGTTCTACTACTCCAAGAAGATGAACGCCCTGCTCGACTACGACGTGAAACTCTTCAATCATGCCGTCTTCGAGTATCTGAAAACCACCGACTATCCCGTGGGCAAACTCGACGAGTTCCCACTGCTCGACAATACCGACGTGCTTGTGAAGGAAGATATCTTCCGCTTGCTCCGTGAGAGTGGTGTGGGCGTGCCGGCTTACTACGAAGAGATTCCCTTCGAGGTCGATGGCAAGACTGGCACCTATTGCCGCAGCCGCAGTGGTTGCTACTTCTGTTTCTTCCAGCAGAAGATAGAGTGGATATGGCTATACGAGCAGCATCCCGACCTCTATCGGCAAGCAATGGAATTTGAGAAAGACGGCTACACCTGGAATCAGAATGAGAGCCTTGCCGACCTCATCAAGCCAGAGCGCATTCGTCAAATAAAACTCGACATCATCCGCCGTCAAGAAGATAACCGCCAACAACAAAAGGGAACAACCCTCGTTGACATCCTCGGTGATGACATTATGTGTACGAACTGCTTTATATAGAAAAGTTATGCTGAAAACTAATGTACTATGGCCATTAAGCAGGAGATTTAAGTCTCGCACAGAGTGGGAGCCAATAGGCTTCTTCTCTGAGGCATTATGTAATGCTACACAGTTTGACTTAAAACTTGGTTTCTTTTCTTCATCAGCAATAAACATCTTGTCAGATAGTTTTGCAACATTCCTATATAATGGAGGTCGTATGCGTCTGGTCATCAATGATATTCTATCTGAGGAGGACAAAGATGCTATGATTATAGTTGAGTCTGATTTGAGTGTGCCATTCTTTGATTTGCAAAATATAGAAGAAGTCAAGAATACATTGTCTGAGCGAAATAGACATTTCTTTGAATGTCTGTCGTGGCTCATACGGAACGAACGCATAGAATTCAGAATCATTGTGCCAAAGGATGGAACAGGCATAGCCCATTCAAAATGCGGTGTCTTTTTTGATGGACTAAATAAGGTTGCGTTTGATGGTTCTTGCAACTTTTCAAGAACAGCTTTAATTTCTAACATAGAGAGCATTACAGCGTTTTGTGATTGGGACGGCCAAGGAGATGTGTGCAAAATAGAGGATATAGCCTTAGATTTTGAGAACACTTTTGAAGGGAAGGATGACACCGTAACCTATCTGGATGCCGAAAAAGTAAAGACGGCAATAACAGAGAACTTTCATAGTAAAGACATCAAGGAATTACTTGATGATGAGCAACAGCTACTAGACAAAAGATTGCACAATGAAGAAACCTTACCCGAAAGTATTCGTCGAGTTCTAGTAAGAGCTAAAAGCAAAGTAAAGGGTATCATTGACAATTTAAGCCAAAATGATGCTATTAAAGATGCTAAGACACAAGAGCCTAAATTTCCTTATTCTGAACCGAGAGAATATCAGAAACAGGCTTATGAGAATTGGAAGGCGAACAAACAAAAAGGCTTGTTTGCTATGGCTACTGGTACAGGTAAGACCTTGACTTCCCTTAATTGTCTACTGAACATTTACAAGAAGTTTCATTTCTACAAGGCTATTATCCTTGTGCCAACCATAACCTTAGTTGACCAATGGGAGTCAGAATGTAAGAAGTTCCATTTCTACAATATTGTCAAAGTCTGTTCCAAAAATCATAACTGGAAAAATGAAATTGATAATATAAAGTCAAAAGAGGAATTCAATTTCTCGGGAGTAGAACCTTCATACATTATCATTTCGACATACGCATCCTTTGCGAGGGAAACAATTTTTCATGACTTGGTTGGTTTCAGTAATAAAGCTACCAAACAAATATTACTCATCGCAGACGAGGCGCACAATATGGGTGCAGGTCGCATTCTTGACCGTCTTGATGGCGTGAAGTTTCTAAGAAAAATAGGTCTCTCTGCCACACCTGAAAGGCAATTCGACGAAAAAGGCAATAGGGAAATTATGCATTTCTTTGGTGCAGAAGACCATTACACCTTCGAGTTCAGTATGCAAGAAGCCATTGACCATAATCCACCATATCTGTGCCGATATTATTACTTTCCACATCTGGTAAGACTAACAGATGATGAAATGTCTGAGTACATGAACATTTCGCTAAAACTGGCAAAGTTCTTCAACTACGACAAGAGCACATTTCCCCAAGCGGATGACATCCTTATGAATCTGCTTTTGAAACGCAAGCGCATCATTCATAAAGCCAGAAACAAGAAAGAGGTGTTCCGACATATTCTTAATGAAAGATATAAGGAAAAGGGCAATTTGAAATACACATTAGTATATGTGCCCGAGGGTAGTCGCCCGGATGATAACAATGCAGATATATATGATACTTCGGAATCTTTACCCATTGACGTAGATGCAGATCACTTGATAGATGACTACACTCAAATCGTTAAGGAAATAAGCGACACGACAACAGTAAAGAAATTTGTTTCTGGCATTAAAGAGAGAAATGAGATTCTGGCAGACTTCGCTGCAGGAAAACTTGAAGTGCTTACATCTATGAAGTGTCTAGATGAAGGTGTAGATGTTCCAAGAAGTGAACTGGCTATTTTCTGTGCAAGCACGGGTAACCCCAGACAGTTCATACAGCGCAGAGGTAGGATTCTGAGGCTTCACCCAGATAAGAGATACGCAGTCATCCATGATTTAGTAGTAGCTCCAGAAGTAAACTCTGCCGCAGAAAACTTTAGCATGGAGCGCAGCCTTCTGTCAGGGGAAATACGTAGAGTCAGAGACTTCGCACGTTTGTCTGAGAATGCAGATTACGCATATAATGAATTAGAAGAAGTTTTATCATATTACAATATTCCACTATTCTGACTATGGCAAGAAACAACGACAACAAAATGCTACAAGCAGTCTTGCTTGATGAAGACTTGATGAAGTTTGGTGAATACACACCTGCGGACATCAGTACGATTGAACAGGCACTTGATTCAGACAACTATGTAATCAATGCCGTAGCCCAAATCATAAAGAGAATCGGAGAAGGAGCTACTGAAAAGGAACTCTGGAAAGAAATAAACAAATATCTAATGGACAACGTATGATTATCAAAGAAATCAGAATCAAGAATTTCCGTAGTTATTATGGAGATAATAACCGGTTTGAGTTATCCAATGGATTGACTCTGATACTCGGTGACAACGGAGATGGTAAAACGACCTTCTTCGATGCTTTACTATGGCTATTCAACACCACCATAGATAAAGGAAACATTGACCACATGTCTGAGATGCGCAAATCCAAGATGGAAATTGGCGAGCAAGATGAGGTTTCTGTTTTTATGTCTTTCGAGCATGATGGAGAGAAGTCTGTAGAAAAGTCATTCACAGTAGAACGAGTGAGTGAGGATTTCTTTAGAGTTGGCAACCTTGTATATAGAGGATACGAAACTATAGGGGCTGAACGTGTTCAAGTCAGCGGGAAAACCCTAATAGATAGATGCTATGACGCTTTTATCCAAAGGTTTAGTATGTTCAAGGGCGAGTCAGAACTGAATGTTTTTGAGAATGCTACTGCCCTTAAAGACTTGGTTGACAAGTTCTCTGATATTCGGAAGTTCGACGACCTTGTTGAATACACCTCCTTGTTTGAAGAAAAGTCCAACTCTGCTTACTTGAAAGAGATGAAGTCGGACAAGAAAGTGGCTAAGGAAGCCCAATCTCTGGAAGTTCAGATTTCACGTCTCGGAGAAGACATCTCCAACAAGAAGAGGGATATAAAAGAAAAGACAACTTCTTTGGAAGTATTCTCAAAGAGACTAGGCGAACTGGAAGAAAACCAAGAAACCTCAGAACGCTATAAGGATATTCAAAGTCGTCTAAAGACGAAAGAGGACAAGAAAACCAAGCTAAAGGCAAAGATTGGGCAGATTGATTATAACCATGCCCTCTTAGATAAAATGTGGATTCTCTGTGCATTCCCCGCTATACTTCAAGAATTCAAGCAGAAATGTTCTGCACTCAGCAGAGAAAAGCGACAACAAGAGAAAGATTATGACAAGCAAAGAGCCATTGAAATAGGCAAATTACAAGCTGTCAAAGAAATTCAGGGAGCTTTAGTGAATGGTGCTCCAGAATTGCCTTGGTATCTGCCGAATCAAGAAACAATGGAGGAGATGCTGCATGACCATATCTGTAAAGTATGTGGTAGACCTGCAGAAGAAGGGTCTGATGCTTACATTTTTATGCTCCAGAAACTTGAAGAGTATAAGCGGCATATTGCCATGGAAGCAGAGCGTAAGAGCCAGCAAGAGGCTCTTGAAGAAAAAGAACTTTTCAAATTCAACAACATAGAAGGGCTTCATAATCTAAGTATTGCGTTGAGCGGCAACAACGAATCGCATATCTCTGGCATTGCTCGGGAAATCAGCGATTGGAGAGATTTAGTTGACCGTTTGACACAGGATTTGAAAGAAGTTGAAGAACAGATACAGGACATCATTGACGAGAAATCCCGCTTGCTCATTCAGGCTGGAAACGTTTCAGAAGCCGTATTGGAAAAGGATTTCAACGACATTAAAGGACTATTTGAACAAAAAGGACGTGCAGAGGTGCGGCTCATAGAACTGAATGGAGAATTGGAACGACTACAGAAACGCATGGACGAACTGCAAAAGCAAATGGACGAATTGAACCCAGATAGTTCTCAGGTAAAGGTCTACCGTGAGGTGCATCGTGTGCTTGAAGAGATTGCCAAAGCTTTTTCCGTGGCAAAAAAGGAAAATCTTCGCCGATTCCTTGCCGATATGGAAAATAAGGCCAATGACTATTTGGAAATGCTTAGCGCAAGTGATTTCCATGGAGAAATACATCTGAGACAGACTGCCGATGATTCTACTGAGATCCGATTGTTCAGCTCGAATGGCACGGAAATAAAGAAACCCTCTGGTTCACAATTAACAGTGATGTATATCTCTGTACTCTTTGCTATCTCCGATTTTACACAAGAAAAGCGAGATGAGGACTATCCGCTTATCTTTGATGCCGCCACGTCATCGTTTGGTGATTCAAAGGAGGAAAACTTCTACAATGTCATTGATCGACTTAATAAGCAGTGCATCATCGTTACCAAAGACTTCATTTCCAAAGGGAATGTACGACTTCAAGATATTGAACGTCTGACATGTTCTGTGTATCGCATCAAAAAAGCAATTGGCTTTGATGCTCGCAATATGGCAACTATACGTACAACCATTGATAAACTGAAATAAAAAAATATGGAATCATTATATGAACTGTGGGGTAAGCGCAATCCTGAGTGGGAAGAGCGTTATCAAGACTCCGTCATAAGCGTGTTCTCAGACTATGGTAAAGGTGTTAACCAATATCAAGACGTTAGAGGAAAGATATATGGTGCAGGCTACGAGGTATTCATTCTGGCCTTCTTCATCGGCTTGTATAGTAACAAGACGAAGCCATTAGTAGAGGACCGGGCTAAAAGGAAACACTTTGGCTGGGCCATCTCTAACTGGGGTACAGGCGAGTCGCGCCTTGGTCGTACTCAATATCCTCGCTTGCGTGAATACATGTTTGCCGCCTTGGTGGCTCGTACCGATGTTGATTATTTAGCGTTGGACAAAGGAGAAATTACACCTCGAAAGGTGGTAGATGAGCTCATCACTAAGATGGAGGAATATGCTAACTATGGATTTGACTTCATGCAGGAAAAAATGGAGCAAGACCCTAATTATTTCTTCAAAGAAACTGCTTTTCTCCGTGTATTTACGGCCTTCCTATCTCAGCCAGAAAATGAATGTGAGGACGAGAATGATAATGAACCGGAATCGTTGGACTAAAAAGTAATAATTATGAAATATCAAATTAAAGAAATTACAATCTCACAACTAATTGAGTGGATAAAAAGAGACCAAATAAATCTCCATCCCCCATATCAAAGAAATTTCATCTGGTCATCTAAAGACCAGAAGTTATTGATTGATTCTATCTTAAAGGGATACCCTTTGCCTAATTTCTTTATCTATAAAAAGGATGATGGCAGATATGATATGGTTGATGGTCAACAACGAGCAACAACTATTAGTAAATATGTAAAAGGAGAGTTCTCTAATTCCGCAAAAGAGTATTATAAAGACATAGACAAAGAAAAGTTTATGTCATATATTCTCAATGTTACAGAATTGTATGACATTGACTCTGCAAATGGCGAATCACTTGAAGATTTTTACAGTCTTGTGAATAAGCGTGGGGTACATCTCAATCCGGCAGAAGTCAATAAAGCCCAATATCATGACGCGCCATTTATGATACTTGTAAACGAGTTGATGGATTTACAGGGCTTATCGGATTTGGATATATTTTCAATAAAGACGGTTCAGCGTATGAATGACAGAAGTCTGATTGAGGAACTCGTGGCATATTTGTTTAAGGGAGGAATTACAGATAAAAGAAAGGCTGTTGATGAACTGCTGGAGTCAACTCTTGAGAACGCAAAGGTGGAACAAGTACGCGAACAGTTTAAGACAGTTTTAGACGCTTTATGTAAATTGAATGAAATTAAGCCTATAAAAGACACGAGGTTTAAGCAAAGGAATGATTTCTACACATTGTTCTGCTTTGTAGCAAAACACATAGAACTTTCACAGGAAGTATTGAACGAACAATACAAATTCCTTTCATTCGTAGATGACAAAGAATATATTAGACCAACAAATGATGATTGTGAGACTTTCAAAGAATATGCTTATCACTGTGTCACTCAGTCAAATTCTAAGACGGCAAGGATGACGAGATTGTCTATATTAGAAGACATACTTATTGTTAAAGATGTTGACGAGAAGTCCCCAAGGCTGTCAGATGTTTGTGAATTCTTAGAGGAAGAATACGATATAGATAACCTGGCGTTTGTTGAAACAGAAGGCTATAATTTGATAGACACCAAACAATTTGATTAAACACCATGGATGTTAAGTGTGACTTTCTTTATAACAAGCAAAATTTGTCTGTTTCAGAGATTCGTACAGAAAATTATCTGAGATTAGATAATGTGGAATATTTCGTCTCTTATCTGAGTTCAGATTATAAGTCTAATAAAGGCGGGAATTCATTTGTTTATGCTTTATATGAAGCCCAAACATACGATGAGGATGCTATCCCTGCAAAAGTTATTAAGATTTCAAAATTCCATGAGTCATATAAGAATGGGAAAATTAGAACAAAGGATAAAAATAAACGATTCAGACAGGAAGTAGCAGCCTTGTATGATTGCAAAAGAAAACATGTCGGGAATGTAATAGATATTGAATCCGATGGTAATCTAATCTGCTGTACTCGAAAAGATGGAGATTATGAAGTATCTTTCCCTTTCTATGTGATGGAGTATGCTGAATTTGATTTAAAAGGTTTCTTAGAAGAAGAAAATGAGGCATATGATGAAGCGTCTCGTGTTGAATTATGCTTGCAAATTGCACAAGGCATAAAAGAGCTGAACGACTTAGGCTATTATCACCGAGACATAAAGCCTGACAATATTTTTATGATTAACGGCACATGGAAGGTCGGAGATTTAGGACTTATACAAATGCGAAACAAACCAAGTCTCGACAGAGAGGGCGAATTGGTCGGTCCGCGTGGTTGGTTATCTCCTGAGGCAATGAATAAATACTTGTCAGAAAATGTTGAAGGTCGAAATTTTGATTGTAATATTGACCATCAGTCTGACTTGTTCCAACTAGCAAAAGTATTTTGGTATATCCTTCAGGGGAATGCACCTATAGGATGTGTTAAAGAATCGGATTTCTTACTCCACAACTCATCACTATACTCTCTAATTAAGCAGATGCTAAACCATTCAAAGAAAAGAAGACCAGCATCAGTTGATATTGTAATCAATGATTTACAAATTATTGTTAACAAATATTACAAGTAAAGATTAAAAATGAGCAAGAGGATATTAGTTTTAATGGCATGTGGACGTTCAGATGAGCCACATGAATGCAATGGTATTTGCGAGCAATCGCAATTGTACGGAATTGAATCGCTATGTAAATGTGTGCGAGACAATGATGAACTGGAACAAATTCTATCAACTAATGCACACTTTGACTATATTTATCTTAGTGCCCATGGTAACTCAGAAGGTTTTGCAAGTGAAGATGGAAATGTTAATATGAGTTGGAAAAATTTAGCAATGCTTCTTTGTAATAGCAAATGTATGAATGAAGATAGTATTTTAATGCTCTCATG
This sequence comes from Prevotella sp. P4-51, assembly GCF_002251455.1. Taxonomy (NCBI): domain Bacteria; kingdom Pseudomonadati; phylum Bacteroidota; class Bacteroidia; order Bacteroidales; family Prevotellaceae; genus Prevotella; species Prevotella sp. P4-51. Next base: position 106,221 of record NZ_NPJM01000040.1, on the reverse strand, counting down.
CTGCAGAGGAGGATTAATGGAGATTGCGTATGATATTTTTCTCACATGTCAGCAGATTTGTTATGTTCTTGGTCCAAGACAAAGTTTGACATCAGCTGACATGCATATTTGTTTTGGTGTTTTCTTGTATAATGTGGAAATACGAAATATTGATCCTGTTGTGGCTTGCGAAAAGATTAAAAGTGCAACAGATCAGCGCTTTTCTTGTTATGACCGAGAAGAAGAAAGTATTAATCTCATTAATTATAACCAGCTCTGTTATTTTGATTAGTACATAAAAGGAAATCAATAATGGCAAAGAAATTTGAAATACGAAACAGTACGGCAGAGTTCTTGACTTTCGTGGCGGAAGGTAAGGAACAGGGCATTCAGGTGCTATATAAGGAAGAGACGGTATGGGCTACGCAGAAAGCCATGGCCGTGCTTTTTGATTGTTCCGCTGATAACATCGGTTTGCATCTGAAGAACATATATGATACGAATGAATTGAACAAGGAGGCAACTACCGAGAAAATCTCGGTAGTTCAACAAGAAGGTGCGAGAGAGGTTCGGCGCAACACGTTGTTCTATAACCTCGATGCCATCATCTCCGTGGGTTATCGAGTCAACTCCATCCGTGCCACACAGTTCCGCCAATGGTGTACCTATGTTATCCGGCAGTTCTCGCTCCGGGGCTATATCATAGACAAGAAGCGCATGGAGAATGGTTCGTTCATAGGTGAGGACTATTTTGAGCATTTGTTAGCAGAAATACGCGAGATTAGATTGAGTGAACGAAGATTTTACCAAAAGCTCACGGATATATATGCTACAGCTGTTGACTACAATAAGGATGCACCTACCACACGTCTGTTTTATAAAAAAGTTCAGAATAAGATGCATTATGCAGTGCATGGGCATACCGCAGCTGAACTTATAGTAGAAAGAGCCAATGCAGAGAAAGAGCATATGGGACTGACTACTTGGGAAAATGCACCTGATGGTAAAATCGTCAAACCAGATGTAAGTATCGCCAAAAACTATCTAAAACAAGTGGAACTTGAAGATATGGGAAAACTTGTCAACTCTGTACTTGATTTAGCTGAACGTATGGCAAATCGACATATACCCATGACAATGGAAGATTGGGCTAAACGTATTGATATTATTCTTGAAGCTGGAGGTGATGCCGTATTACATGATGCAGGAAAGGTTTCTGCTGAATTTGCCAAAAGTTTCGCAGAATCAGAGTTTGAAAAATATCGTGTGATACAAGATAAATTATTCAGTTCGGATTTTGATAAATTCAATTCTTTACCATTTGATGATATTAAGAATTGACAGTCCAAAGCGGGGGATGAGGTGATTTCAAATCACCCCATCCTCTGCTTACTTGTCTATATATGATGCGACAAGATAAACAATCGAAATGACCGTATAAAGGAAACACGGCAAGAATATCCAAAGCAAAGTCTTTACCCAACCATTTGACAACCACACACCTTCATTCCTTGACATCATATTAGACATATCATAGAAATGGCGAGTGAGAATATCCTTATTCTCCTTTCGGTGGTCTTCAAGAAGTTTGAACTCATCGCCAATGAGTTTCTTTCTGTCATCTGTCAGTTTTTCAATGTCGGCATCATCAACTTTAGCCTTGAATTTTATATCTCTCACTTTGGCAATAAAGCTATCAATGGCTTTTGTAACAGCGTCCGCTTTATCGGTGGCTTTATTCAAGTTATCCTTTACTTCCAGTAAAGAAGATGCAGCCTTTTCAAGTTCTGATTTTGCTGAAGTCAAGCTATTGCCAGCATCCTTGTAGGCTCGCAGTTGTTGGTCAAACTTGTCCGAAGCCTTATCCGTTTCGATATTCTTGTCAATCGAGTTCTCGAAAGAACCGAAATCCATATCTGAGATTTTACTTTTACCTATTGGCATAATGTCAATGTTGTTGGTTAAACATTCGGTTATCTACCATATCCTTGCTTCTTGCGAGGTCTGCACAGGCGATTAGCCATCATAGCGCAACGATGCGCCCAAGACAGTTCATCCTCGTCCTTGTCACGTCCCCAACCAGAGGTTACACCACCTCCGCCACCGCCTGACTGGGCGGCAATGGTTGTGGCTGCATCAATGTATTCAGCAAAGAGAAGAATGGCGGTCTTCTGTACATCGCCAATCTTGGCAAACACATTGTCGCCATCCAAGGCTATATTCTTGTCGATGACATCCAGACAATTCTGAGCAATATCAACAGGGTAATGATGAAACTCGTCCGTATAAAAGTCGAAGTGACATATCTTTGGAATGTTGTCCACAGTGGGTAAGGGATTGGGCACAGTCATAATCTTTGGCTGTTGGCTATTCTTTGTTGGAGTTGAAACTGATTTCTCCAATTCTTGATGATGCAGTTTAGCCCATGTGCATTCAATCTTTGAGGGCATCAGACAGCGACCTTTGCCAAGTTCCGAGGACTTATAAATGGAGTTACCACGCTTGATGGCATATCCACGCACTTGTCCTTTATTGTCGGATTGCAGTTTGACATCATATCCCATTTGCGTGAGGCATTTTGTGTATAGTCCCCAATCAAAGTACGGCATCTTAGCCAAAACGGAAAGACAATCATTGGTTATCGCTTCCTTATTTTGACGGCTTACCTCTTGGGCATCTTTCCATCCACGCTGTTGCCCAACCTTGGCGGCAGCAGCCATCGCTCTCTCGTAGATATAATGGGCATCATTCACGTTGCCCCTTATGTCTATGCGGTTCGCATCAATGTGAAGGTGCATAATACCACTCCTGCTGTCACGGTGAAGTGCAACTACATACTGGCTGTCTTTGAGATTGGTTGCCTTTGCACTTTTACGCTTCGACTTGGCAGAAAGGTCAACCGCATCAAACTCACGGATAAAGTCGTCTGCCAACCTCTGCCAGTCCTCCATTGTCCAACCTTGTGTTTCCTCCGAGGTTGGGGAAACCTCAATACGTATCATGTTCCGTTTGAGCGGATGATAACGGTTCAATCTGTCCTCAAACTTCTTCTGCAAGGCAAGCATTCTTGCCCACATTGCCGTTGGGGAAATATCATCGGGTAAGAGATTGGTCTTTACAATCTCCGCCTTGTACTTATCCACTGAGTAACGTATGGCATTTGCGCCATGACTTATTACCTTTGCTTTTGCTATCATATATGTCGTATGTTCTATTGGGTTAAGTATTTCTCTATCTCAATCATGCGGTTCAAGATTACCTCTGCGCTTGCTCTCCATCGTTTCATAAAGATTTCGCTACGTAGAATGTTCTCACGTTCCGTAAGCGGACGTCCTTTGAGGAAGCCGAACAATTTCTGTATATCCCCCCTGGCATCCGAAAGGCTGTTCAAAGCCTCCATTTCTTTGTCTGTCAAGCGTTGTTTGGGATATTTGCCCTCCAACCGCTTGCGTGCGTATGCACTTGTTGTCAGTCCGCAAAGAGCAGCATATTCCGCTATCTCCTTATGAAACTGTGGCGTAAGCCTTACTATCAGGCGGCTCGTGTATTTCGGTGCTTCCTTTTCTATATTTTTCTTATTCATACCAAGTATTGCTTCTATAAAAGTGTGCAACCCAATGCGAGCTTGCGAGCGTTCAAGAAGTCCATTGGCATACGGACAAACGAAGTGCGTTTGTATGACATTGGTATTTCTTGCATAGCACTGCTATCGGTTTGGTTGTACACCATGATGATTAACTCTCTTTACATATCAAGATTTGTATTGCTGGCGAAAAGAGAAAGTATTGTCCCTTGTCGCCTTTTATTATTGCTCAAACTATTATTATCTTCTTACTTTTTATTCTTTTGGGTTAAACTTTAGGGAAAAGGGACAGATTAAAGAGTATTGCCGATTTTCAAAAGTGATGCGAAGCCTTTCTTTTCTTCCCTTATTTTTTTTATTAAAACGGCAATTCTTCTTGATGTTGAGTTTCCTCTTTCTTTGACATTTGCACTTGAAGTGTGCCAATTCTCACCCAAGGATGTTTGGCTCTTCCCGTCTTGTCGCAATAAGCAGGATGCAATCCTTTAACTTTCTCTTGTTCACACCGTTCCCAACCATCAATCAATGACATAAGTCTGTTGACATATTGCGAAGTGTATTTTGACGGATTGCGTCGAATCAAATCGTTAGGAAGTTCCTCAATAATCTGCCGAGCACACACCATATTGATAGGCTGCATTGCCGTAGGCGTAGGTTCAATGTAAGAGCCTTTCTGATAAGCCAATCGTGCAGGTATAGACCATGAAGAGTAACCCAGTGGTACTTCACGTTCTAAATAAGTTTGGATGTCCTCAAGTATTGGGTCGGTGAGGATATTAGAATGGTTCATCTGTACTTCATTTGCTTTTGCTTCCAATTCTGGACAGAGATACAACTTTGTGTCTTGCCAATAGTAGGTATAAGCCTCTGCCCATAGCTGTGGGACTACTTTCTGTAGTCTTGGCAACCATTCAGACACATGCCCTTTCCCCTTAACTGGAATTATCCACCATCTACGATTACCGTTGTCACCTTGCAGAAAATTGGTTTCGTTGGTTGTCGCCGCAAACACATTGTGTCGCTTGAACTCAATCACTTTGTGTCCGTAGGCTGGACGCATATAATCACTGCATCTACTAAGGAATGCTTTAGCAGCTTCCGCATCATTGGCACGTTTCATGCCGTTCAACTCACTTATTTCAATAATCCATCCGTTTGTAATTGTTTCAACCTTTTCCTTTTCGCCACTTGCAAAAGAGAATGAGTCGTTAAACCATTTTCCGCTTATCGCCTTGAAAAATGTACTTTTGCCTATGCCTTGCGGACCAGGCAATGTAAGCACATTATCAAACTTGCATCCAGGCTCAAACACACGAGCGACAGCTGCAACAAACCACAACTTTGTCTGTTCACGAACAAGGGGTGTGTCCTCAGCTCCCAAATAATCTATGATAGCTCTGGAGATACGAGGCACATAATCCCAATCTTCTTGGAGAATAAAGTCTTGTACAGGGTTGTAACTTCGTTCTGAGGATGTTGTTTTCAATATCTCAAACGCCTTGCTCTGCGTCAGCCGCAGCTTGTATGTCTGCTCCAAGTAATCTTGTATTTTCCCGACCGATTCCTCATCTATCTTTCCGCCATTCACATTCTGAAACCTCTTGCTAAACGAAAAGTCGTCCTGGCAGAAGGTGTCAAACTTAATCTGGCTCAACTCTTCATCATGCGTGAAAATGATTCTGAGGTTGCTGATGGTCTTGGCTACGTTGCCGTTGCTTTCCACCACTAACTTATGCTTCCATTCTTCCTTCATATCATTTTCCGTTTAACTGAATGCATCCTGCTTCTTTAGCCAATGCCAGTGCCAAATCAGCATCTATAACAATCTTCCGACCAATTTGAGTGATGGCTTTGTCTATGACACCACTTTTCTTGATGCGGTTGGCTGTCGGGACACTGCATCCAAATATCCGGGCAATGCCTTCAATACCATAATAGTTTCCTCTGGAAACGGACTGCGCCATGTTGGTGTTATTGCTTTCAATACCTTTAGAAAGAAGGAGGAATAACTCTTCACCAGTCATCATGGCTACTGGTTTTTGTAGGAGTTGGTTGATGTCAATGCTTGTATTCATATTGTTTCTTTTTGTTGATAATACTGTTGTTGAAACTCAACTCATATTTGTAGAATTGATTTCGCTTGCAAAGATAGAAAAGGAGTCTCGGTTTATTGGTCGGTTTACATTTACCTTAAACAAACCAACCATTATGCAACAGCCGTTAACCAAAAAGAAAGCGGATAATTGGATTCCTCCAATCATCCGCAGGTTATAAAATATTCTGTCCAATAGTCTATTAGTTGTTTAGCTTTCTTGTAACTTTTCCCTCGTTGCTGCCCTGTCAAACTCATTTCTTTTATTTCTCCATATCGCTTTTGTGGCACATCATGCCCGAAAGTACATCTTGCAAAACTTTCAATGGCACGATGAAAGGTCATATATTTGACCGATGGTTTTGTTTTCCCAGCTTTAACCAATGCCCAGAGCAGGTATGCAAGACATATATCTTCTTGGTTGTCATGCAAGAAAAGGCGTATGCCTTCTTTTATTTTTTTACAGTCTCCAATGAGAATATCATCTATCGGTTTTATTGTCTTTCTATTGCCTCGCTTCGCTTTTATGCTGTGCATGACATAGGCAATCTCTTTCCATATATCAGGACTATAATCCTTGGAAGCCTTTTCCCATGAAGCTTTTGTCTCCACTCCCATTTCAATACTTTGTCCTGCAAGCATCCTTATGCAACAACCTATTAATACCATTCCATTTTGATCGATGTTATCATTACAAAGGATATTATCAAGTATTTCTGCCATCTTTGTCAATCCATGATCAACAACAACAAAATAATACATGCAATAAGCCAAAGGGTGTTTCTCCTCAATAACCATGTCATATAAGTTTGCCAAAAACTCACCCATAAATGCAACATGAGACAAGAGCAATAGTTGAGCAAAGTATGCTATTCCTTGATATATATTTTCCTTTTCAATATTGCATAACTGCTCACATTCATCAATTATAGCATCAACGGCACTGACAATATTGCTTTTAACATTCGCAGGAAGCCTTCTCCATAAATCCAAAGGCGTGTCAGCACATACCGTAAGACAATCCGGTCTTCTATCTGCCGATACCACCACTTCACCTGTTTCCAAATTGACCGAAAGCCATGAATGTTTTTGGGTCAAACATTCAACTATAACGTTTGTATATTTACCAGCCCACCGAAGTTGCGCATCTATATTTAACCCTTTGTCAAGATTACTCAACCATGCATACAAATCCAAAGCCTCTTGTGGTATACAGTCTTTTGCCAATCTGAACATTTGTTCCAACACAGATATATCACCATGAGCAATAGCATCTATGCGTCTTTTGAAATCAGCATAGGCACTATTGTTTTCCGATACCCAAGAACGAACAATCATGTCTGTATTGTCACGTCTTGTTGTATAGTCTTTAAGCTTCTCTATAAAATTGAACATATATATATCAATGTGTTATGCCAATAACTTTGCAAGCTCTGCCGTTGACAGGTTTGAGAGTTTTGCAAGTAATGCTTCTCTTTCCGTTGACAGCGTTTCTAACTTTAGCAATTTTGTGTTGTTCTCCATCTGAATGTCCAAAGGATAATGCTCAATGTAAATTTGCGTTATGGCATGGTCTGTAACAGCATGTCCCATACTTTCTGAAATGTAATCCATGTCAACACCTGCATTGTGAAGATTGGTGGCAAACGAATGACGACACCATGTACCTGATGGACAAATGGATTTGTCCCAATGCAAAGCCTCATGGCATATCTTTTCCATTCTGTCCTTCACATTAGAGTTCTCTTGTGAGGTATATTTGCGTCGCATTTCCTCTGTTTCTGCGCCTTTCAGTATATCAGGGAACACGAAAGCGCCACGATTGGGCTTGGCTGCAATTTCATTCAAGATATTTTGTAATGGAGCGATAATCGGAATGATAACCTCTGAACCATCTATACTGCGCTCTGCGGTTTTCTTGCGGTTAAATCGGAATGCCTTGCCTCCAGTCTGATAATAATAGTCGCTGTATGTCAGTCGGCCTGCATCTGCCATATTGAAACCATTGCATAGATATTGAACAAGGAATAATCCAAGAGAATAATGTGCTCGTTTAGTATATTCCTCAGACCATTGTGTAGGGTATGATTTCGTCACAAACAGATTGTAAAGTTCAGTCATCTGCTCTACATTGAGATAGCTTTGTCTGCGCTTTGCGCTCTTAGGAATACTTACAAGTCCTTTCTCCTTCTTGTTTGAAAATGGATAAGGAACGTCTTTCAAATAGCCTTCTCTAACACAGCGGTTCCATACTGCACGGCAACAACGAAGATATATTCCAGCGGTGGTATCACTTATCTTTCCTTCAATTTTTCCTCCTTTGCCAATGACACCATCATGCATGCCATCTTTCCATTTCTGAATTTCAGCGGCACTGACATCGAAGCCTTTTACAGTCTCGTCACCAAGTATTTTCTTAAAAGACTTCAAGGAGTATTCGTAGCTTTCTGCGGTAGTGAAGCGAGCGCCATTGTCATTGGTACGCAATTCTCGGATTGTCTGTTCCCATATGCCAATGAAAGATAGTGCCTTCTCTATATTATTTGATGTTTGTACTGTATAAGTATTGCCTTCAACTACAGCTTGACGCACCATTTCATACGTCAATATGCCACCCTTGTTAAGGTTCTCCAACAAATCCTTGTACTTTGTTGCGAATGTATCTCTCCATTCTTTTTGTATGCGATAATTGTCGGATGCACTCTTTGAAGCATTGCAGATGTCTGAAAACTTCTTCTCAGTATAAGAACCACCAACTTGATAATAGAATAGTTTGCGGTCAATAGTAAAACGGACGGCCAGAGGAAACTCGCTTACGTTCTTCCTGTTCGTCCGCGTGTCAAGAACCATAGAAGCTGTGCATGTGCGTTCCTTGACAATGGGCATGGATTTAGTCAACTTAACCATTTCTTTTTATTGCTTCTGTTCAACATACCTCTGCTTTACAGAAATCTTGCGATGTGAGGCATACATACACAAAACACTGTATACAATGATTCGTTTCTGTCTTATATAAGCCAGAAAATGCAAAGTCATTATATACAGCGGTGCCATCTTGTCCTCTTCTGTCGCTGAATGGTAACCGGGCTTCTGCTAATCGGTCTCAACCCCTGAAGTGACTTTCATGTAAGATCTATGTCTATGTGCTTTCCGACTGGCACTCTCCTTACACAACGATTCACGGAATAGAATAACCCTTCTACGAAGGTTAGGCAAACACACTTTCCACAAATAATAAGGAAGAGCACCATTACGGTCATGGCTTGCCCTAAATGCATAGCAATAGCAAAGGTAATGGCTTTTTAATATATTGCCAAATAAATGGAGTTTCTTTGAGGTTGTTTAACTATCATACTTGCTGTAGAAGCATAAATTAAACTTGAAAACGAGTCGTACATTATCTAGAACAAAGTAAAAGTGGCAATATTGCCAAAAATTCCGTGTACATACTATCTTGCACGACTAAAAAATGTCAGAATTGGCATTTTTTAGTCGTGATGGCTTGGCGACATGAATTAAATCTGCTACCTTTGCATTACCAAAAAGTGCCAATATTGGCAAAAATAAGGAATGATATGGAAGAGATAAAAAGAGACAGATATCTTAAGCAGTTGATAGATAGCCAGCAAAACGGCTTTATCAAAGTGATTACCGGAATCCGCAGATGTGGTAAGTCATATCTGCTGAATGTTTTATTCTATCACTATTTGTTGGATAATGGAGTGGCTAAAGACCATATCATCCGCATTGATCTTGAAGACCGTTTGAACAAAGAGCTACGAAATCCTGACACAATGCTCCATTATGTTCACGACAGGATTAAGGATAGTCTGCCGTACTACATCATTATAGATGAAGTGCAACTGATGGATGAGTTCGTGGATGTATTGAACAGTTTCCGTCATATTGATAATGCTGACACATATGTAACAGGCAGTAACTCTCACTTCCTATCATCAGATATACCCACAGAGTTCCGAGGCCGAGGCGAAACGATACATGTGAATCCACTGTCTTTTTCCGAATTCTATTCTGCCATTGGAGGTGATAAACAAGATGCATGGCGTGAATATTACACCTATGGTGGTTTGCCCCTTATCCAGTCATTTGACACAGAGCAGAAGAAAATAGGATATCTTAAAAACTTGTTTGAAACAGTATATCTGGCTGATATTATAGAGAGGCATAAGGTACAGAACGAAGACGAAATGCGCGAGTTGGTGCTCATTATGGCTTCTTCCATTGGCTCGCCATGCAATCCGACAAAACTATCAAACACCTTCAAAAGTGTAAAGAATGTTAATATCTCGAACAAGACCATTTCAAATTATCTCAATTACTTATCTGAATCGTTCCTTCTAAACAAGGCCATCCGCTACGACATAAAAGGTAAGAAATATATCAATACACTCTCCAAATACTATTTCTCAGATATAGGTTTGAGAAATGCCATTCTGGATATGCGCCAACAAGAGGAGACGCATATCATGGAAAACATCATTTACAATGAGCTTATCACACGTGGCTATAGTGTGGATGTCGGAATGGTGGAAATAAAGAAGCAAGACAAAAACGGCAAGTGGGGCCGCATCCAACTGGAGGTGGATTTTATCGCCAGTCTCGGCAGTAAAAAGTACTATGTACAATCAGCCTTGTCAATTCCGGATAGGGAGAAAGAGATACAAGAATCCCGATCACTGATGAGCATAGATGACTCTTTCAAGAAGATTATCATTGTTAAAGACCACATCATGCCCCGTCGAAATGAAGAAGGTATTCTTACAATTGGGCTTTTCGATTTCTTGCTCAAAGAAAACAGTTTGGATTTATAGCCTCTGAATAAAGTGTTTGTGTGGGATAAGAGAATTCTTCCGATTTCTGCGTAAACAATGCGTAAACAAACTGTTTGAGTCATGGATATTCAATGGCATGCCACAAAACATCAAATAGAGATAACTCGTTGATTATCAACAAAAGTTTATAATAACGGAATATCGCGGACTATCATTCTATTGGTCTCATAATCTGGAGGTCACAGGTTCAAGCCCTGGCTGGTCCACCCACAGAATTAAGCACTTACGAGAAATCGCAAGTGCTTTTTTCGTGTGTCGGGCATGACACTAACCTAACTGGTTCAAATCCAGTCGCAGGTATTTATCGCCAAGCGAAGCGAATGGCAAGTCGTTGACAGTAATGTCAAGGATGAAGGAAGCCAATAGCGAGACTATCGAGCCTACGAACAGGAACTTGGTATAAGGCTAAATGGGAAAGGATAAGACTGCGAAACAAGTTGAAGTCCGAATGGTAAACGTATCCCCCAAAACAGTAAACTGAGAGGTTGTGAAGTCGGCAGGTTAGTGCCTTACCCCGAGAGGCCCATCCAGCGTGTCAGCTCACGTGCGATAAAAAGTTTATGGATGGGAGTCAGCTGAGTCCATAGTAGGTGCCTCACCAGTACCGAAGGGACTAATGTATGTATAGTGCAAATCGCTGTAAGCAATGCGTTGATAGTTCGGATGTGAGGTATGACGTATGTGGAAGAACCGTAATCTTTCAAGGTCAGAAGTAACGAGAACGTTTCAACGTAAATTTACAAGCAGAACGAAAAGCAGCAAATGGAATTAGTAAACGAGATTGTAGAAGCAAGGAATTTCTGGGAAGCCTGGATGTCTGTCAGGCGCAACAAAGGTGCTTCCGGCATAGATAAGATGTCGGTAGATGTACTTGACGTGTATATGCCCCTGCATATGGATGCGATAAAGCAATCCATATGCCGAAAGCAATACAAGCCATCCCCCGTAAGACGTGTATTTATCCCCAAGCCCAATGGAAAGCAACGTCCCTTGGGCATCCCTACAGTAGTAGACCGTGTGGTGCAACAGGCGACCGCCCAAGTGCTAAACCGCATCTATGAACCACTGTTTAGTGAGCATAGCTATGGTTTCAGACCGAATCGCAGTTGCCATCAGGCAATCAACCAAGCATTGGACTACTTGAATGCAGGGTATGAGTGGGTAGTGGACTTTGATATAGAAAAGTACTTTGACACGGTCAATCACGACAAGCTAATTTCAATCCTACGTGAGCAGGTCAATGATTCTGCCACTCTCCATCTAATTCGCTCGTTCCTAAAGTCTGGTGTAATGGAGGGAGGTTTTGTCAGTGCGACCACAGAGGGAGTTCCCCAAGGTGGTTGCATATCCCCAATTCTGTCCAACATTTACCTTGACAAGCTCGACAAGGAACTCGAAAGTCGAGAGTTACGTTTTGTCCGTTATGCGGACGACTTTGACATATTTGTCAAGAGCGAAAGGTCAGCGGATAGGGTAATGGCATCAGTGAGTCGTTGGCTCGAATCAAAACTAAGGCTCAAGGTAAGTGCAACGAAGACCAAGGTGGTCAGACCCACAAAGAGTGTATTCTTGGGTTTTACATTTTGGAAAAGCACGAGAGGTTGGGAATGCCGACCTACAGATGCAGCCAAGAAGAAGTTGGAAACCAAGGTGAAGCAAGTTTTAGTTCGCAAGAGAGCAACTGCTCAACCAATGTCTTACATCTTCACAAAATTAAATCAAGTCATAAGAGGATGGGTTAACTATTACCACATAGGTAGTATGGCGACTTATCTCCGAGATGTATTTGGTCCTTGGTTACGCCACAAGGTTAGAGTGGTCATTGTAAAGCAATGGAAGAAATGCAGTACTATCCTCAAGAATCTGCTGAAGATAAAGTCAATCATCAAGAGTAGAATCACGGACGATGCAATTTATCAAGCTTCAATGACAAGGTTGGGTTGGTACCGACAGTGCGGGCTATCCACCATAAACTTCCTCCTCAGCCCCCAAGTATTAGGGTTACCGAGAGTTAACAGGACTGATAAAAGCAAGGGCCGACATGGCTTGGTCGACCCTTATGCCTTGTATCAGAGTTTGCGTTCTCCTATATGTATGTAGCGCCGTATACGAGACCCGTACGTACGGTGCAATGAGAGGTGCTGGGGGTAACTCCCCACATCTACTCTATTGGTTTCTGCGTAAACAATGCGTAAATCAAACTGTTTGAGTTGTTGGATGTTTACGCTGTGATATTTTATGAAACTCCCCATCATTCCATAAGATGTTATATCATGTCTTGTTTTAATATGCGATTGAAGAAATTTGCTTCATTCCAATAAATTTTTCATTGAAACATGATACATTGTCATGCAAAAGCCTTATCTTTGCGATGTCTATACTCATACCGAAAGCCCCGATGGGCAGAGGTTGGGTAGACATATACATAATAAGGCGTAACTGTACGCTTTGGTTTTGACAGTGTAAGAACTTCGCAAACTCTCAACTGCTAGTCAAAAACAAAGCAACGGGAACGCCTCATGGGGTGTATTGTATACAGCCCTTATTGGTTTCGGACGGTTATACTGTTCGTTGTCATTGGGGGATTTATATACTTACATCAACGTGGGGCTTTCGGCGTTGCTCGTTTCGACTGGCAGGGCAATGCGAAGGCCTTTACACTGTGGGACGAGTGACAGGACTGGCTCCACGTTTCTTATTTTTTGTATATCAAACTATTGTATAACGTTTAAATTTCTCCTAAGGAGTCAAAGGAGATATGTTTGGAACTATGAAATGCAAAAACTGTGGAAAAGAAATCCCTGATGATTCTAAGTTTTGTACGTTTTGTGGGGGAAAAATAATCAAACAACAAAGCTTTCTGAAAATGTATTATGCTCAAATAAGAGATGTTTTATTTCTGAGCGTATTTATAGCTATTACTATTGAACTATTGCTAATATTTCTTCAAAATACAGGTGTTTTTTATTCCGCCCCTGTAAGGATAAGTGGTGTAGTTGACGTTAATCTCCAGCAAATCAATGGGTCATCAGACGCTTTTATTTACAAGGAGAAGTGGAACAACTATGATGAAAAATATAGCTCAGAACCAACAATACCAGTAACAGCTAAATAATCATGAAAATGAAATGTATATTATTCTGTGGATTGCTCGCTTTTCTTGTGGCATGCTCCACTGATGAACAGACAGATTTGAATCGATTGAATATAAAAGGCAATGTTGTGAAACTTGAGGTTTCGACACAGACAACAATCCCCATAAGTGAATGGCTGTACACAGATATAGATAAGGTTGATTTCCATCGCAGTATCAGAAATGACGCAGTGTATTCGTTCTGTGGACAAAGCTCAATGACATTTGACAAAGCAGGTAAACTGTCTGAACTTATTGTGTTTGACAATATGGGAAACACGATATATAGAAATCCAGAAATTACACGACCGCTAACATTATATAATCCTATAAATATTAATGTAAATGAGTTGGCTGATGGCTGGAGTTATGAAAATGACAGTATGGGGCGCATCGTGAAACAAAAGAATGAGCATGACGGAAAATTAATCTTTGAGAGGTTTGTAACCTATAACAAAAGAGGCGATATAGATATGATAGTATGCAAATACAATCATCTAAAATTGCAAGCATACGACGAAACGTATACTCCTGCTGACACAACCTTTTTCAAATATACCCAATTTGACGGGGAGGGCAATTGGACAGCGGCAACTATACAAAAGCGTGGTCGGCTGAAAACAGACTCTTACGCAATGAATGTTCGGCGACAACTAACTTACGCCGAGCACGAAAAGCAGAAAGACTTGATTCGCAATTTGCAAAGTTGGAATGAGGGAATAATAAAAAGCATGCCCGTGCATATTAAAATGAAACCATGGTATTTCTTTGGAGATGCCCTCCAACTGGAAATGCCGGAACGCATGCGATTGGAAGAGACTTTGTCTACAAACGAAAATTTGAAAGTCTACAAACTGGACACAGACAGTGGATATTTTTCTATTTCCGTATCAATAGGGCCACAAGACGAAAGTATATATGATGTGACAGATGAAGAGGCGAACAATGCAATGACGTATTCGTTGGCGCAGAGCGGAATCGTCATTCTTAAATGGCAAGGGTTCTCAATAGTAAATGTCAATGGAAAACGTTTTGGCGAAATAAATTACAGCCATTACGCTTCTGGGGGTTTTCTTTCCACAGGCGACCCAGTTGTCGTGAAAATACTGTCGTATCAAGAAAACGGAACAAACGCTTGCGCAAGTATATCATTCGGTTACGACTCGTGTCATGAGAGTTTATACAAGCCTCTTATAGAAAAAATATTATCAACTATAAAAATCAATTAACATGATGACATTTAGTGAATCAATCAAGACGTGCTTCAAAAAGTATTTTGACAGTGAAGGGCGTGCCACACGTGCAGAGTATTGGTGGTTTCAATTATTATGGTGGTGTGTCATAATATTCGGTATAACTATGATGTTTGCGACAAAAGGCGATACGGCTGGTGCATTTGCCATAGTATGGATGTTGTTCTTTGCATTTACAGTGGTACCGAACTATTGTGTATGCGTAAGACGATTGCACGATACGGGGTGGTCTGCCAGAGCTTTCTTCTGGTGCTTGTTGGGAGTTTGGGTAGGGCTTATTATCATCAATATAAGAAATATATTTCCAAGCGATGATGACAATGAGTATGGACGTAACCCATTTATGTTGAAAAAGTTAAAAGAGGCACAAATGGAGCACACATCCTGTATTCCAGTAAGAATTGAGGAAAATGAAATATCACAGGATGAAGATACTCGCTATATGCCACACAGCACAATGGCAGAAGACATTTCAAAACCGGCAGAAACCGCAGAAAGCACGCCTACAACGACGGCTATGTCTGCGGATGCAATAAATGTGGCATCGCAAGAAAAAGAACATACCCAAATGAGATATTGTCGTTTCTGTGGGGAAAAAGTGGCTAACAAGGACGCTGTGTACTGTAAGAAATGCGGAAAAAAGCTATAACAAACAAATAGAAGTATATGCAAAACTGTAATAATCAATCATATTGCCGTTACTGCGGCTATATGATTGATGCTGATTCAAAGTATTGTATCTATTGCGGTGTGAAAGTGTCATACAGCAACACTTCATATTATAAGTTGAAAAGGGTTGTCTTGCAATTTTTTAAGGTAATATTGGGTACAATAATGGCGGTTTTTGGGGGTCTGATTCCTTTTTTGATAGCATATTTATTATTTCCTTATACGTTATGTGACGTCCAGGAATGGATGTGGAATTTTTCGTTTACAGGTGGCGTAGCTTTTTTGTTAGGATGCTTATTATGTGTTTTCACGAAACTGAAATCTCGAAATGTTGCTTATAGCATCGTTTCATTGTTGATTTTAGCCTGGGGTATAATGATATATGTGCGTTATCAAGAAAAATCTTATGTTTTAAGGGATGAAAAGCAGGCAGATGAAATCTGTACATCATCGTTAGATGAATCTTGGCCAAATGATATTTATGATAAAGACAATAATGTTTTGCCAACACAGGAAGAAATAGACGAGACTAATGCCAGACTGCCTATTATAGTAGCAGAAGGAACATTGTTCACCCATGTTTCATATGATGAGGCGACACACACACAAACCTTTTATTATGATTACACTCAAGAAATAGACGAATCCGTAATAACCGCTGAATTTATCAATCAGCGCAAAGCACTTATGATTCAGGCTCTGAAAGATGGAAATACGGAGAGATTAGAAGCTGGTGTTACTTACCTGTATGTATATCGTTCTGTAGGTGGTAGAGTTTTATACCAAATACAGATAGATTCTGACGATTTATAGGTACTGACAGTATGTTGCTTATAATGATTTCCATTACACAACGATTCACGGAATAGAATAACCCTTCTACGAAGGTTTGGTAAACTCACTTTCCCCAATAATAGGAAAGAACACCCTTATGGTCATGGCTTGCCCTAAATACATAAGGCGATGACAAAGGTAATGGCTTTTTTACAGATTGCCAAATAAATGGAGTTTCTTTGAGATTGTTTAACTATCATACTTGCTGTAGAAGCATAAATTAGACTTGAAAACGAGTCGTACACTATCTAATACAGGGAAAAAGTGGCAATATTGCCAAAAATTCCGTGTACATACTATATTGCACGACTAAAAAATGCCAACATTGACCTTTTTTAGTCGTGAAGGTTTGTCGACCTGAATTAAATCCGCTACCTTTGCATTACCAAAAAAATGCCAATATTGGCAAAAATAAGGAATGGCATGGAAGAGATACAAGAATCCCGATCACTGATGAGCATAGATGACTCTTTCAAGAAAATTATCATTGTTAAAGACCACATCATGCCCCGTCGAAATGAAGAAGGTATTCTTACAATCGGGCTTTTCGATTTCTTGCTCAAAGAAAACAGTTTGGATTTATAGCCTCTGAATAAAGTGTTTGTGTGGGTTAAGAGAATTCCTCCGATATCTGCGTAAACAATGCGTAAACAAACTGTTTGAGTCATGGATATTCAATGGTATAGTATAATATATCAAGTGGAGATAACTCGTTGATTATCATCAAAAGTTTATAATAACAAAATATCACGGACTATCATTCTATTGGTCTCATAATCTGGAGGCCCCTGGTTCAAGCCCAGTCTGGTCCACGCTTCTGTTACAGCGACTTACGCTTCGGCGTAGGTCGCTGTTTTGGCTGTACGCTCGCCATAAGTATTCTCCAACGGGTAAAAAAACAGCCAGCTGCCCCATAATTATGCGATGTCGTAGACGCATAATTGGGGAAAATGCTGTACTTTTGTAGGCGAGGATAATAATCAAGTGGCTTATGAATAAAGAAAAAGGCAATTTCTTCCTCCATTCCAACGAGGTGAATCATATCAGTAAGGAGGATTACGCCAAGGTAGAAGTATTGGTGAATGCAGTAAAGGCTTTTGCCCGCAGCACCTACCAGTGCGTCTATATCATCGACTATTTTCATCAGGATTTCGTCTATGCATCCGATAACCTTGCTTATCTCTGCGGATTGGAACCCGAGCAACTGATGGAGGCCGGCTATCAGATGTATATCGACCATGTTCCGGAAGACGACCTGCAGATGCTGCTCGAAGTGAACAAGAAAGGTTTCGACCTTTTCAACGAATTGCCAGTGGACGACCGGCTGGACTATACCATCTCATACGACTTTCATCTTATCAATGGCAGGCACAGCCGATTGTTTCATCATCACCTTACTCCTATCCTCCTATCTGATGACGGAAGAATCTGGCTCGCCCTCTGCACCGTATCGTTGGCAGCTACTGATGAACCAGGACATATCATTATGCAGAAGAATGGTGAGAGTAGCTATTATGAATATTCCACCTCGCGCCACAAGTGGGAAAAGAAAGAAGGCATAACCTTGAGCGAGACCGAGAGAGATGTCTTGAGATTGTCTGCCCAAGGTTACACGATGAAGAATATCGCCGACCGACTCTGCAAATCGGAGGATACAATAAAGGCTTGCAAGCGCAACCTTTTCGCAAAGATGGGCGTGAAGAACATTGCCGAGGCGCTGTTTCATGCCGTCAATTATCAGATGATATAATGTCAGGCTGTATGGAAGTTAACTCCTAAAACTCCTGATATATGAATCATATCTCTTCCAACGATGGCGAGAGATAGAACTTGGGGAAGTATTTCACCTCCTTGCCTTCCGTAAGGTTCGCGAGAATGTTGACACAGTAGCCGGCGGCAATGCATGCCCCGATGCCCAGTTGCGGAAAAGACTTCTCAGAATAATGCCTGATGGCTTCACAAGGTACAGGCATCTGCCAGAACATACCGTACTGCGAGATATACTTGCCCAGTGAGCAACGGAAATCATCCGTTTCTCTTTTCATCACTTCGCTGAATGGATAGACATTCGGTTTCTCTACGGCGAGAAAGGCTGCCTTGCCAAGATTGATGGCATGGATAACGGTGATGCCCCGCTCCTTGCATTTCTCATCGAAAGCGAAAGAGGTTTCGTTGTTATGCAAGGTTGCATTCACCGCATACCAGATGCCCGACAAGTCGCATGCAGCCACATCTTCCATCGTCAGCGTATCCTTTTCTATGCGATAGATATGAAATCTATCTTCCTGCCGAGGGCTTTCATGGAAGTCATGGTGCAAGGCACAGGAAGCTATCAAGCCTCCCATGTCTGCGCCACTAATCAACAATTTTATTGGGTTGTTCATTTATAGAGAGATTTATTGTCATTACACCATTACCGGATGCTGCAGACAGACAGATTACATTCTGTTCTTCTGGCTTTCTCCGGCACCTGTACCTTTATACTTGCTTCTTGTTATGTTGAACTTATACCGTACAGTAAGCGACACTTTGCTTGTTGACTGTATATCAACAATCATGTCCTTCATTTTGCCAAAATGAGCAATCATGTGACTATTGTTTGTTCCAAACAAATCATAGATGAAGAGCTGAAACGACAAACGGTTTTTCAAGAAAGCCTTATATACGGAAACATTCGTACAAAACATAGGCTTGTACAGATACAGGTTCTCATTATGGCCTTTTGTAATATACGACATCATCCATGTAAACATTCCTAATTTGGTGTTGAGCGTATTGTCAAAACGGAATGAAGCCATTGGCTTGTTGAGTGATTTCCCATCGTGCGTCTCCATGTCAAACCATTGCTTATCAATGGATGCTGTAAGCGAAGGGTACCAAATGCCAAACGAAGGGCGCAAGTTGATGGATGCAGCTACGTCATTATACGAATTCCCATTTACTGGCTTCATCAAGCCTATTGCAGGATTATCCTTATAAGTCTCCACTGTGGATATAATCGGATTGGAAGTATGGCTGTAGGTCATATCGAATGTCAACCATTTGTAAGCCAACTCGTAGTTGAGATTTCTACTTATCTGAGATACCAGAAATGGATTTCCCGTTTCATACGTGTATCGGTTGTCATATTGAATGCCACTGCGCAAATTATGATAGGAAGGACGATTAATGTCGGCTGCATAGCTCAATTGCATCTGTACCTTGCCTACAGGCATCGACAAGCTGATGGATGGGAACCAATTGCCATACGACTTGCTTTGCCCAGGCACATACTTGCCATATTCATAGTAATTGAAGTCGATGTACTCGTATCTCATACCTGCCTCCAAACTCAGATTACCGAAATCTCTTGAATAGGTCAAGAATGAAGATGTCATACATTCTGTAATACGGCTGTTGTCATCCGATACCAAGTTAGTTGGCACCACTTGATACTTTGAGGTACGATGGGTATTGGAATATTCACCACCCAAAGACAAATTACCTCCTAATAATGGGTAAGAAAGCACCAGTTTGGAAGCGAGCAGATGATAGTCCTTGTTAGTCAAGCTATGAGCCGTTTGGCTTTGTGCATTCATCCCCACTTCCTGGTATTGCTCTTTGGTAACATCGTTCTGGTATTCCTTCGACCATAGCCAATCTGTATTGAAATCGATGCTGAGCTTACCAATCTTTCCTACATAGTAAATATTGCTTGAAAGATTATTCTTCTGCCAAAAGAAATCAGCATGACTGTCAGAATTTTCAGACAATTCTTCGTCTTGCAATATAGAAGAACTCATATCGCCGTTCCATGTTTGCTTAGGATTTCTAAGAAAACCAAAGTTGGCACCTATAGAGTTGTTGGCATCCAACTGGTAGCTGGCATCCAGACGAAAGTTCATGGCTTCGATAATACCTACTTGTCTTATCTCACTTTTCTGGTTCCAAGTCTTGTCAAGATAAGTCTTCTGCTGTAAGTCTTTATTGTCTGGTTGGTATTGTCTTGCTCCAAAGGCGTATGCGCCCAGCTCTAAGCCATTCTTGCGATAGCTCATATTCAATTGGCTAAACCCGCCGAAGTTATTCTTCTCATCATATTCACCAGTAGTCTTCGCATCGAATCCGAATCCTTCACCCTGTATCTTCTTCGTCGTGATACGGATGACCGCCTTGGTGCTGGCTGCGTAACGGGCACCAGGATTGGTGATGACTTCCACCGACTTGATGTTATCGGAATGCAAACGGTCCAGCTCGCTCTTATCCCTCATCTGTCGTCCATTGATATAGATAACAGGCTCACCGCGTCCGAATACCTTGATGCTGCCATTCTGGGCAGACACGTTAGGGATGCGGTCAAGCAGGTGCTCCATTGTTCCTGCCTTCTCAAGTATGGAGCCGACAACGGTTGTTGTCATTCCACCATTCTTCAGGATGGTCTTAGGCAGGGATGACTTCACGACTACTTCGCCGAGCATCTTGCTGTCTTCTTCCATCTTGATGATGCCTACATTCTCGCCTGTGCAATCCTTGCAGACGGTCTTATAGCCTACAGATGTCACCTTGATGATTCCGCCGTTGCAGGAAGAGTCGATGACAAAACCGCCATCCGCTCCACTCACTGCGCCCTTGACGAACACCGAGTCTGTTCTGTTCAATAATACTACATTAGCAAACGCCAAAGGCTCGCCCTTGGTACCCACCACCTTACCAGTGATGTTCTGCGCCATCGTCTGCGTCATTGCCGTGAGGCACAATGCTGCGACTATCAGTTTCTTGTTCATATTTCCGTACTTTTATATTATTCTGAGTGCAAAAGTAGGGAAAACGCCGACGACGCCTTTGACACAAAAGTGTATTTCCGAGGTGGATGGCGGAAGAATTACACTTTTGTGTATGTCCGAATTAAGCTCATTTGCCTGTAACTGCTAACTATCTTACCCTGTTATTGGCTGATGCCGCCTTTCTGGCCATAATCAGAGATGTGCCCACATTATTTGATAGTTTGGGTGATATCGACCTGACCACTGTCCTGTATTCTCCCCGAATGTCTATGACCGGGCGCAATCGTCTGGTCAATCCGCTGAGCGCGTTAGTTCATCTCAATAGGCACACCTATATATAATAAACAACTGAAGCATCGCAAGCAAATCGTTGCTGGCGACACTTCAGTTGTGATGTCTGTCTTTGCGTCTGTTGCTTATGTGCACCTATGCGTTTAGCTCGTTGATTTGTCTTATTACCTCATCGTTGCTGCGCTGCATTTTCGAGAAGATGCGATAGGCGAGGACGATGCCGCCGATAGCACCAATGATGCCGCCTACAATACCGGCATATATAGAATTTTGTTCAAACTCGAAAGCCTCCGCAGGCAGATGTGTCAGCGCCTCGATGCCGCTCCACACCAGCCACACCACGATGGCAGGTATCTCAAATATCATCTGGATGACGCGCAGACGCTTCATGCGTGTGAGTTTTGTGATTGTGGTGACCAGGTTGTTCCGGCTATAGTCAGCATCGCTCAATGCAGAGATGTTGATACGATAGTCGGCGAAGATGTCTATGACCAATACCGTCATGAGGAAACCGTAGTTCAGCCATGAGAGGTTGGCATACATCTTGATGCCCAGCCATGCGATGGCGATGAGGGGTAGAGTGCATATCTCTATGTATACAAATTTCTTAATCCACGACATGCTGCTTTTCATC
Source organism: Prevotella sp. P4-51 (assembly GCF_002251455.1). Classification (NCBI taxonomy): domain Bacteria; kingdom Pseudomonadati; phylum Bacteroidota; class Bacteroidia; order Bacteroidales; family Prevotellaceae; genus Prevotella; species Prevotella sp. P4-51. Next base: position 84,137 of record NZ_NPJM01000040.1, on the reverse strand, counting down.
GACTTGATGATGAGTTTTTCGTTCACTATCTTCTGTTTGTCGAGCTGCTCCTTGAATTGTGCCATCTGTGAGCGTATAATCTCGAGCTCGGTATAATTCTGGTTGTTCTCCATATTTGTTACTGATTATTCGTTAGACATATTCTTCAGTTGCACTCTTATCCTTGCCAGCCTCACCGACACGTTCTTTGCACTTATGCCGACGATTTCGCCTATTTCGCCGTAGCTTATTTGTTCGAGCCACAACAGGATGATGGCTCTGTCCAGTGGCTGCAGCCGGGCAATGCGCTCGTGCAGTATTCTCACTTGTGCCGTTTCCTGTTCCTGACTGTCAAAATAGTCGACATCCATAGACAGCATAGCCCTGTTGCGCCTGCGCTTCTTGCGGTCTATGGTGACACAGGTGTTGAGAGTCACGCGATATATCCAGGTCTTGATATCGCTCTTGCCTTGGAATGAATCATAGCCGTTCCATAGCTTTACCAGCACCTCTTGAAAGAGGTCAGCCACCTCTTCGGCGTCGTTGGAGAACATGTAGCACACCACATATATTGTGCTGCGATTGTCCTTGACGACCTGCGCGAATTGTTGTTCTTTAGGATTCATATCTTTATTGTTCAAATCTTTCTAATCCTTAGACTCGCACTTCCCGGTGTTTGCTACAGCGAGGCAGTCGTTTTTTTCTTTCTTTGTTGACATTCCTCCTTGATGCCGTCAGCCCGAGTCACCCCGCTCAGCCTTTCCGCAACAAAAAAATGGGGGAGGGAAGTCCCGAATACTACGAAAAATGTATAACCTTGTACTTGCAGTCTACAATCACCTTAAGAGCAGCATAGGGTAAGAACTCCAGCGAGCAGTCCTTTTATCGCAATTTCCGCAAGTTTGCCGGCATGGCGCCCGGCGAGTGGGATGTCAAGATGCGACTCTGACCTCCCTTCTTCGCGTCTTTGTCCGTGGGGCTGGTGGCGCCTGCCGGTTCCTTTTCCATTCTTCTCTTTCTGCCCGACTTATCTGTCCTGTGCCATACGTTTCACGCCGTTCATGATATACAGCCCGCGCTGTGGAATGGATGGGAGTCTGCGTCCGTCTATTCCGTAGATGGCTGTGTTGCGGTTGGCGTTCTGCACGGTGGGGTCTGCTGTGGTTTCGTCTATCTTGGTCGACTCCGACGGTGTCTTCCTGTACAGCACGATTTTCCGGCGTAGGGTGTTGGCGTTCCATCTGTCCAGCCAAGCCCCGTTTCTCTCCACATCTACGTGTATCTCGTATGTACCCTCTGCCATACCGGCCAGGTCCACCGTGTGGCGGGTCATACTCGTCAGGTTGGTCTCGTTGTTGCGCGGTATGCTTACGCTGTAGCCCTCGCTTGTATATACCGTGGCGCCAGTGGCCGTGTCTACCATCCTGTAGCGTATTTGGGTCTTGCAGGTGGTCTGCGTCATGTATTTGGCGTAGCCCGATATGCCCAGAGTCACCTTCGGCATCTGCGTTAGGTCAAAGTGGTGCGACGCCACGCCGTTGCCGTTCTCGTCGAGCAGCTTTACCGAGGTCACCGTCACGCGCTCTGAGTAGTTCTGCGGCAACACCTCTATCAGGAAGTCCTCGGGCACGGCGATGTCGTATACCGCCGGGTCTTTGGTTTCCAGATTGTGGTCAAATTTGAGTGTCATCCTGTATTTGCCGGCTTTGAGCGCAAAGCTGCCATTGGTCCCTGTATACGAGGTCATAAACTTCACTATCCACGGAGTCGTCGTCATGCGTTGCGCCACCATGTGCATCAGATAGGCATTGGGCACCACGTAGGTCTCGCCTTCCAGACTGCCCGTCCCGTGCAGCACCACCTTCAGCTCGCCTCTTGCCTGGCGTCTGCTCAGGTTGGATATGTTCAGCTGGATGCCCGTCATCTGACTGCTGTATTCATAGGCAGGCTCCAGTATTTCGGGTTTGCCCGCGAGCAGCAGATGGGGCTTGTTGTCGTCTTGGACCAGGGTCACTTTGCCATTGTCTACAACCATCGGCACACTGTTGCCGTTGACCATGGTGGTCCAGTCGCCCCACTTGTCGGTGGCGGCGTCTATCCTGCGGCGGCCCAACGGGCGCAGATAGTATGTGCCGTCGCCAGGGCCGTCTATCTCGCTGAGGTCTATTCCCCACCAGTCGTAGTCGTAACTGTACGACCCGTAATAGGTAGACCATGTCTGTGTGGCGGTGATGCCGAAGACGTGCAGACAGGTGCCGTCCTTGTCAAAGAGGCCGATGCCCAACTTGCCGGTATAGGCGCCGTCCTCGTTCTGTGCCAGATTGCGAGCGCCTACGCCTTTGAGTTGCGCCGGTATATAAGAAGAGGTGGTAAGCCCTTCACTCACCTTGAACTGCAGTCCTTCATCGTTGTTTATCGAGAGCACTACGGGTTTGGGCTTGAGCGGCTCTATGGTGCCGTTGTTGGGGTGTATCAGCAGCGCTATCTGCTTCTCATAGTAGCGGCCGTCGCTGTTGTATCCTCCGCCAGCCGTCGCAGCCGTGTTGATGTCAAAGTAGCCGTTGTCCAGACCTCCCCATCCCCAGTTGACATGCACCAGACCGTTCTCGTCATAGCCGTCATACACAAAGGCATGGTCTCCACCGGTCATAAACAGTGGACACCCCAATGACAGTTCGTTGTATACGACCTGCAGAAACTCTCCGCCGGGGAGCAGGTCTTTCTCGAGCTGGCGCACAGTGCAGTCATAGTAGTATTGCAGCGCGTTCCACACCTTGCCTTCGTCACTGAGGGTTCCGTGCACGCCGTATGTGGCGCGCGCCAGTCTGCCCAGGTCGCGCATCAGCACTCCCACAGCCTGGGCCTGGGCTATGCTGTAGCCGCCATTGCTGTAGTTGTCTATCATGTTGTCCCAGTCGTAGTAGTCGTATGCCATGGCTCCTTCGCCCTTGGGCACTCCCTTGGGTCTCATCTTCGGCCACTTGTGAGCCGACAGCACCTGTGCTGCCGCCGTGATGGTACATCCGGTATAGGTCGGCTTGCCGCTGCTGCTCTTGGGCGTGTAGTAGTTGTAGGGATATTCCTGGCTCCACTCTGCGCTTATCAGTGGCTTTACGCTGGCTTTGGGCCTGTTGGCGTAGACCGGAATCACGTTCGCCTCGTCTGTGCGCACACTCTCTACAGTGCGTGCATAGCTGTCCAGCAGTGCCCTTAATCCATCGGGCATATTGTCGGTGTCCAGCCTGCCCTTGTCGCTGTAACCCAATACGCCGCCCACTCTGTCGTCGGCAGCCACGATGACAAAACCTTCACCCTCCTGGCTGTTAAACAGGTGCAGCGCCGGGGCTTTGTCCTCTGCCGTGGTGTTGGCCTTGACCCTCTGCATGGTGCTGGCATTGGCCTTTACCGGATTGTTGATGTATCTCTGCGCCAGAGCTTTGGCCTTTGCCTCATCTACCGGGCCTGCCCAGATGCTGGTTGCGGCAGCCATTGCCACTACGAGGCTACATATAAGTCTTTTCATAAGTGTCTGTTATATTTTACTTTACGATAATCTTTCTGCCGTTGACGATATAGAGCCCCGGTGCAGGTTTGCCGTAGACCTGGCGCCCCATCATGTCATACATGCGGTCGTCGCCATCGCGCTTGTCACCCACGGCCTCTCCGATGCCCGTGGTGTCGCCTCCGTAACCATCCACACGACAACGTGCGGCGTTTTCTATCTTGTTGGTCTTGTTGTTGAACAGCACGGCCACTATCTCAATCTTGCTCTTGTCGCCTATGACGCCGTATCTGCTTATGTTGCTGAAGGTGGTGCTGTGCTTCTTCACCTCGTCCATGGCATACGGCGCGCCGAGCGAGTTGGCGATACCTCTCTCCATACCCTTCGACTCGATGGCCACATGGTTATACACCACTCCCTTGACCTTGCTATAGCCGTCGCTATAGTTGGCGGCGTCGGCATAGAACTTCATCTCCTCGGGGGCATCGGCGTAGCTCGGGCTTGAGTATTCGGCGTAGCTGGCCTCCTGCCGCCAGGCGGGGTTGGTCAGCCCGCTGGCGGTGAGCACATAGCCTACGCTGTAGCTGCTGCCCTCCTCGGGCGTCATGCAGGGCTCCACCTCGGTGGTCACGTCGATGGCGTCGCCCGTCGCGTCCCACCGTGCGCTTACCCCGATGTTCATATATGTCACCTTGTTCTTCTCACTCTGGTAGGCTGTGGTCACATCATATCCCGCCGCCTTGTTGTCGCGCGCTATCCATACTGCCGGCAGGGTGGCGGCATATCTGTCTATCAGACCTTCATACACCGTCGGCGACACCACCTTGCTGATGTCGTCGGTCTTGTGTACCGACACCGCCACGACATCGTCGGGTTATCTGCGTGCCAGCGCATCGGTGGCCACCAGACCTACTGGGCAGTGCCAGCACCACATGGCAGCATAGTCTTCCACCAGCACCCGCTTGACGGGCATCTTGTTTACTGTGCAGCGGGTGATGTAGGTATAGCTTACCGATGCCTCGTTGTAGGTTCCGTTTACCTGGGTAATGTTCAGCAGCACGTCTTCCTTGCCCAGCGTCTTGCCAGCCTTGATGGCTATCCCCATCGTGCGGGTCTCGCCGTCTTCGAGCGGAGTGTCCAGCGCGACGGTCATCGGTCCCTCGCTCTCTTTGCTGTCCATGTAGTACAGGGTGTAGGTGAAGCTGGTCACGCGGGTGTCGCCCCAGTTGGTCAGGTTTATCTGGGCCATGACTTCCGCATCGCCCGGCAGCATAAATACATAGCCCGCGGTCATGGGGGCTACTGAGTTTTTAGCCCGGCAGCCTATGGCGGCGAGCATACAGAGTAATAACAGTGACAGGTATCGTCGTCTCATGCGTCTGTTGATTGGGTTTCTATTTGTTTGAGTCTCTTCTCTGCCGTCGTTGAGTTTATCGGCCCAGGTCCAGCGTCCATTGGTTGTCGTCGTTGTCTGCCAGCACCTTCAGACTCAGCCTCCCCTCGCGGCAGGTCAGCACCGCCACGGTGGCAGAGTCCATCTTATATCCCCCGCCGATGTACACCGGGAACCCGCATCCGTCTACTCCCCGGCGGTGCAGACGCGCGGTGTGGGTATGGGCACCGATGCCCAGGTCAAAGGGAGCCTTGGCGAGCATCCCTCCCCACATCTCGGTGCAGGGGCGATACTTGTCGGTGTTGCCGAAGATGGGGATGTGGCTTATCAGCACGCGATGGCGCGCCTGCTTGAACTCCTTGCTCTTCAGTTCATGCTTGATAAACTCCGTCTGGTCCATTCTGAGCTGCGTAAAGTGGTTGAGGCCGCCGTATACAGGCGTCGAGTCGGGCTTGTCTTCGCCCGGGTCGAGCATCACAAACCGTGTTTTGCCCCAGGTGAAGGCAGCGTAGGTCTTGTCGCCATAGTAGCCTATGAGGCTGTGCATGCCTGCCGAGTAGAAATTGCGTATCTCGTGGTTGCCGCGCAGGAAGATGACGGGCTTCTCGGCACCTCCGATGCCATCGGCCAGACGGTGTATCATGTCGATGGCGTGGTTGCGGTTGCGCGGTTCGGGCAGACAGTCGCCGTTGAATATCACGAAGTCATAGTCCTCGTCCTTGGCCAGCTCTCTCAGCCTGCCGTAGGTCTTGCTCTGGTCGTGCAGGTCGTTGAAGACGAGGCAGCCGAAGTCGCCGTCATCGCCAGGAGTGCGGAACGAGTAGAACCTCGTGCGCAGCGTGTCGCCGCCGAAGTGGTTGGCATAGGCGCTCTTGTGCAGGATTTCCTGCACTCACACGCGGTAGTAGTAGCGGGTGCCGGGCTGCAGATGGTCGAGCTTTATGTTGTTTTCGATGTCATAGCACACCTCCTGGCCGTCCATCAGAGCGCGAGCCCTACGGGTGTTGAGCGTGTCGGTGCCGTATTCTATCCAGCAGTGGCCCACGCAGTTGGTCTGGAACATCACGTTCATCGATGTCCTTGTAGCCAGTTGCAGATAGGGCTGCGTGGTGAGCAGCTGCGCTGTGGGCGTGGGCAGCACGATGTCGGCGTAGATGGGGCGGTGATCCGACGCCTGCGTGTTGACCACCTGCGCATTGAGCGTCACCGCCGGTTCGCCCACATAGGGGCGGTAGTTGGCCCACTCGTCGTCGGCTCCCGGCCGCTTCACGTCGCCATAGCTCTTGTATGCGGCTATATAGTCCAGACAGGCTTGCGGAGAGTCTGCGGGCCACGACTTGGCGTTCTTGCTGCAGATATGGAAGTCTTTCTCCAGCTCGCCGATGAATGTAGACCCTGGCTCGGCGTTCATGTCGCCGGCTATGATGAAGGGCTTGCGGCTCGCCCGTGCCATCTCTGTGATGATGGCGAGCGACGCCATGCGGTCTTCCTCGGTCAGCGACAGATGGGTGGCGGCAAACACGTAGTCCTTGAACTCTGCCACGATGATGGCGCGTGCTTCCTCGCGTCCGGGCAGCGCCCTCCGCTCTATCCGCAGCGGACGCTGTCGCGAGAGGATGCCTATGCCGTATCGGCCGCCGTCGAAGTCTATGGCCGCGGCATACGAGGCATAGTAGCGCATCGCGTCGGCTATCTCGCCCAGGGCATAGGTATGACCCGTGCGGCGTGTCATGCTGTCCACCTCCTGCACCGCCACCACATCGGCATTGATTTTCTCGAGCACCCGGGCTGTGCGCAGATAGTCCAGGCGCCCGTCCATACCCATGCCGTGCTGTATGTTGTACGACGCTACCCTCAGCCGGCTTTTCCCGGTCGGGGTCTGCCCCTTGGAGGCTATGGTTGTAGACAGAATGGTAGCGAGCAGCGCCAGCATGGCGCTTCTCATCAGGGCGAGGGTAGTGGTCTTCATCTCTTTTGTTGCTTGTGTAGTAAGTTATTTGTAGGCTGCAAAGTTCGCAATAAATCGCAAAATGAGCAAGAGCAAAGCCATAAATCCTTTGTTTTTCATGATAAATCGTGGTTCCGCCTCCGTCTCAGCCGCCTTGTCGTCCGCCCGAGTGGGGGTTGTCTGTGTGCCCGTTGCCAGTGATAGTTGGCTGACGGGTAGTCCTGAACTCGCAAAAAATGTGAAAAACAGCCACGTTTTTCATAAAAAACACATCCGTGGCATTGCCCTTCACCCAACTTTCCCTACATTTGCAGCGAGAGTATTATGAATTATCGTGCAGCGCCAGCCCTTATGGCTGCTCTGCGGTGTAACTTAATTGTGTAGTATGAGAAAAACCAATGTCCTCCCAGCCGATGGCAAGTTGGGAATTATGCTTGTAGGTTGTGGCGCCGTGTCCACCACCTTCATGACAGGTGTGTTTATGACCCGCCGAGGTCTCGCCAAGCCCATAGGGTCGATGACCCAGTACGACCGGATACGCGTGGGACGCGGCTCCGACAGCCAGTATCTCCATTATTCAGACATCGTGCCGCTGGCGCAGCTCGACGACATCGTCTTCGGCACCTGGGATGTCTATCCCCAGAATGCCTTCCAGGCAGCCATGTATGCCCAGGTGCTCCAGGAGAAGGACATCCTGCCCGTGCGCGACGAGTTGGAGCAGGTGGTGCCCATGCCGGCAGCCTTTGACCGCAACTATGCCAAGCGGCTCGATGGCGACAATGTCAAGCCATGCCACACGCGATGGGAGATGGTCGAGGCGCTGCGTCAGGACATACGCGACTTCAAGCGCAAGCATGGCTGTGCGCGCATCGTGGTGCTCTGGGCGGCTTCCACCGAAATCTATGTGCCTGTCGACATGCAGGTGCATGGCACCCTCGAAGCCCTTGAGGCTGCCATGAAGGCCGACGACCGCCAGTACATCGCTCCCTCTATGTGCTACGCCTATGCAGCGCTGGCAGAGGGTGCCCCCTTCATCATGGGCGCCCCCAATACCACGGTCGACATACCCGCCATGTGGCAGCTGGCTGAGCAGACCCACATGCCCATTGCCGGCAAGGATTTCAAGACCGGACAGACGCTCGTCAAGAGTGGCTTTGCGCCTATCATCGGTACGCGCTGCCTCGGACTGAGTGGCTGGTTCTCGACCAACATCCTCGGCAACCGCGACGGACTGGTGCTCGACGAGCCCGCCAACTTCCACACCAAGGAGGTGAGCAAGCTCTCTACCCTCGAGACCATCCTCAAGCCCACCGACCAGCCCGACCTCTACGGACATGGCAACGACGAGGACACGCAGTATTATCACAAGGTGCGTATCAACTACTATCCGCCGCGCAATGACAACAAGGAGGGATGGGACAATATAGATATATTCGGATGGATGGGTTATCCCATGCAGATCAAGATCAACTTCCTCTGCCGCGACTCCATCCTCGCCGCTCCGCTGTTGCTCGACCTGGCGCTGCTGAGCGACCTCGCCGCCCGTGCCGGACGCTATGGCATCCAGCGCTTCCTGAGTTTCTTCCTCAAAGCGCCCATGCACGACTATACCCGTGGCGAAGAGCCCGTCAACAACCTCTACCAGCAGCACACCATGCTCAAGAACGCCATCCGGGAGATGGGTGGCTACGAGGCTGACGAAGAGCTCGACTAACCCACGCCCCTCTACATATTTCTATCCTGTAGACAGGACTCCCGAACAAACGGCAGCGCCCAGTGCGTTGCCGTTTGCTTTTGGGGATGAGGCTGTGGGGCGTTTGCAGCAAATGGCCATAGCGAATAGGATACAAAAAGATTTGTGGCTTTTCAGGGCTGTGCCCTTGGCAGTCGTGGGCGGCGACAAATATCTGCGAGAGCAAGTTCTCCGAGATTTGCTACCGCTCACAGCAGCGCCTGCCTGGCGGCAGCGGGTCAATCCCTCTGCATCTTTAGGGAATTCCCCCCGCCACCTTTAGGGATTATGCCTCGGCTGCTGCGTGCAGATGTGCTAACTTTGCAGGCAGAAGATAGAATTAATCGCATCAATAAACACATAGAGACCCATGAAGAGAAATGAATGGTTGGCGCTAATCGCCACAACACTGATGATGCTGGCAGTATGCCAGTCTGCACTCGCCAAGAACAGCAAGACCGTAGAGCGCGGGATGACCAAACTGCAGGTAGAGGCCATACTCGGCAAGCCCAAGTTGACCAGCTTCGATGCCTCTGGCGACCGATGGGAATACCGCAGCGGCGTATCGCTCTCGGGCAATGTACGTAGAACCCTCGTAGGCTTTGACCTCAGCGGACGCGTAGTCTCCTACGACTCGCAGCTGGTGCCCGTCTATGACAGCGGGGCGGCAGGCAGCCGCGAGCCCCGTCGCGGTGGCGAGGTGGGGTGCCCCATAGTGCCCGGCTACTACGACGCCAGCCTCGACGAATCCTCGTTTGGCATACTGCGGGGCAAGATACAGCGTGCGGGCTTTGACTCTACCAAGTACGACCTGATAGAGGTGGCGTGTCTGGGCTGCTGCTTCACCTGCCAGCAGACCGCCGAACTGATGAAGCTCTTCTCCTTCAGCGACGAGCGGCTCAAGGTGCTCGGACTGATGGCGTCGCGCATCGTGGATGTGCAGAACGCTGCCACCATCTACCGCCTCTTCACCTTCGACAGCGACAAGGACAAGGCTGCCGACATCATCAGCCGCAGTCGATAGACCGCCGACGGCGGCGTGGGCATCTGCAAAAAAAGATTAACAGTAGATAGAAATCAGGAGATTTGCCTTTGACTTAGGCAGCAAATGATTAACTTTGCAGTCGTATGCAGGATACCAATTACAAGCGTCTGCGCTCTTCATGGCTGCTGCTGTTGGTCTATGTGCCCATGCTGCTGGCTGTCACGCTGCACCGCCATGATGGCGTGCAGGAGGCCGATGCTGCCTTCTACTGTGAAGACTGCGCCCGCAATGTACATCACGACGGCCACCTGGTGGCTTTCCAGCCCACCCTGCATGCCTGTGTGCTCTGCCAGTTGCAGAGTATACCCTATCTTCCACCACTCCTGCTCACGTGCGCGGTCATTGCCGTGCCGTTCTGCGTGTTGCGCCGTGTGGCCGCAGCCCCCTGTATGCGCCGCGCCCACGACGCCAGCCCAGCCCGAGCACCTCCTTATTATGTCTCTGGACTGTAACAGCCGTTGCAGCCACTTCCTCCCAGCCTGTCGTGGTCGTCTATAGCGGTCGCGGCGCATTGTCTTGCCTGTTGTCGGAGTCATCTCTGGCGGCGCCGCAAGCCCTGCTGCCGGTTCGTGACGGATGATACGTGGACGCGTGCCTTATGTTACGAACTCACGTGCCTTACGAAACGAGCCCACGTATCAAATGATACGAGCCGCTATCCATGACCACGGCGCCACCCCAGACCATCACAGATGATGACCACCGCAGCAGCGGCGGGGCACGACAGGCATGCCCGCGCCGTGGCGCAACGGTCGTCGATACACATAATAAGTAGAAACAAAATGAACACAATACAGACAACGATATGGCTGACCGCCCTGTGCGCGTCGGCCACAGCCCCGGCTATGGCTATAAACGAGCCGCAAGACACTACACGACATCTGCCCCTGACCGAGACCACCGTGAAGCTCGGCGAGGTGGTGGTGACCGGGCTTACCGGCAGCCAGCGGCTCAGCCAGTCGCCTGCTCCCGTAACCCTCATCTCGCCCCGCCAGCTGGCCATGCAGCCCGCCACCAACATCATCGACGCCATAGCCCGCCAGCCCGGCGTGGCGCAGATTACCACCGGCAGCGGCATCTCCAAACCGGTGATACGCGGACTGGGCTACAACCGCGTGGTGGTGGTCGACGACGGCATCAGGCAGGAAGGCCAGCAGTGGGGCGACGAGCACGGCGTGGAGACAGACCCTCACTCGGTACACTCGGTAGAGATACTCAAGGGGCCTGCCAGCCTCATGTACGGTTCTGACGCTATGGCGGGCGTCATCATCTTCCATCGCTCACCCGTGCCGATGGCTGGCGACATGAGCGCCAATGTCGCCACCGACTATCAGACCAACAGCGGGCTGCTGGACTACTCGCTCGACTTTGCCGGACACAAGGGGGCTATGGTGTGGGACACGCGCTACAGCGGCAAGATGGCCCATGCCTACAAGAACGCCTATGACGGCTATGTCTACGGATCGTCCCTGCGCGAGCAGTCGTTGAGCCAGTTGCTCGGATGCAACTACCGCCAGGGCCACACGCATCTCACGCTGAGCTACTATCACCTCACGCCCGGCATCGTGGAGGGCGAGCGCGACCCGCACACTGGCGCGCTGGAGGTGCCTCAAGGCTACGACCCCAAGAGCTATGGCAAGCCCATGCCGTATCAGCAGATACACCACTACAAGGCGGTGGCAGACAACTCATGGATGGTGGGCGAGGGCAACATAAGGCTGCTCCTGGGCTACCAGCACAACCGCCGGCAGGAGTTTGAGGACGAGGAGCATCCCCAGGAGTGTGGCCTCGACTTCATGCTCCATACCGTCAACTACGACCTGCACTACCTCTCGCCCGAGAGGGGCGGATGGAAATTCTCTACGGGCATCAACGGCATGTGGCAACGGTCGCTCAACCGGGGAGAGGAGTTTCTGATACCCGCCTACAGGCTCTTCGACTACGGCGTGTTTGCCACAGTGAGCCGGGAGATGGGCCGCATCAGTCTGAGTGGCGGCGTGAGAGTAGACCACCGTCATCTGCACAGCGACGCCCTCGCCGATGCTGAGGCCGACGGTGGCTGGCGCTTCAAGGAGCTCAGGCGCGGCTTCGACGGCGTGAGCGGCAGCGTGGGCATGGCCTATGAGGTGGCCGACGGACTGCAGCTCAAGCTCAATCTGGCACGTGGCTTCCGTGCGCCCAACATCAGTGAGCTCTCTGCCAACGGCGTGCACGAGGGCACGAGCCGATACGAACTGGGCAACCAGGCGCTGAAGCCGGAGCAGAGTTGGCAGATGGACCTCGGCATGACCTATTCGTCGACGCTGGTGTCGGCAGAGGTGGCGCTGTTTGCCAATAGCATAGACCACTATGTATACAGCCGGCGTATGGCCGACGCTCAGCAGCGCCCCGTGGTCATCGACGGCACGCCTGTCTACCAGTTTAGCTCGGGCGACGCCCGCATCCTGGGCGGCGAGGTGAGTGTCGACGTGCACCCCGTGGAGCGCCTGCACATCGGCAACGCCTTCTCTTATGTCAACTCGGTGCAGCTGCATCAGCCGGCAGAGTCGCGGTATCTGCCGTTTACCCCTGCGCCGCGCTGGAGAGCCGATGTGAGATACGAGTTGATATGCAATAGCCGCTGGGTAGACCACCTCTATGTCAAGGTCGAGGCCGACTGCAATCTGCGGCAGAACCACTGCTATACCGCCAACGACACCGAGACTCCCACACCGTCGTATACGCTGCTCAATCTCTATGCCGGTGCCGACATCAAGAGCCGTGGGCGGCGCATCTGCACCCTCGCCCTCGCGGGCGAGAACCTCACCGACCGTGTCTACCAGAACCATCTGAGCCGGTTGAAGTATCTCGACACCAACCCCCTGACCGGGCGCCGCGGCGTCTACAATATGGGTCGCAACGTGTGTCTGAAACTCATGGTACCGATAGTCCTATAACCACCAAAAAAGCAGCGCCAGTGACGGCGCTGCTTTTTTTAGCTCTGAGAGTGATGGCTCCCGTGGTGAGGGTGACATTATTCGTAGCGTATGGCCTCGATGGGGTCGAGACGGGCTGCCTTCTTGGCGGGATACCAGCCGAAGAAGACGCCGGTGAGGGTGCATACGGCGAAGCTCATGATGATGCTCCACGGCTCTATCTGCGTGGCGATGTGGAGGAAGGTGTTGAGGCATAGCGAGAGGGTCACTCCCAGTATGACTCCGATGATGCCTCCTGTCACCGAAAGGAGTATGGCCTCGATGAGAAACTGGTTGAGGATGTCGATGCCTCGGGCGCCCACACTCATGCGGAGTCCTATCTCGCGGGTGCGCTCGGTGACCGAGACATACATGATGTTCATGATGCCGATGCCGCCCACGAGCAGCGAGATGCCGGCGACGCTGCCCAGGAGGATGGTGATGGTAGACATGGTGGAGTTCATCATGCTCGAGATTTCCTCCTGCGAGCGTATGTTGAAGTCGTCATCGTCGGCCTCGGTGGTGTCGGTGGCATCCTTGAGCTTGTGGTTGCGGCGCAGGATGTCGGTAATCTGGTTCTGGGCGGGCTCGGACGCCTCTTCGGTGATGGCCGAGCAGACGATGCCTCCGAGGTAGGTCTGGGCCATGATGCGCTTCATGACGGTGGTGTAGGGGGCAAGCACCAGGTCGTCCTGGTCCATTCCCATGCTGTTGTAGCCTTTCTTCTGCAGTACCCCAACGACGCGGAAGGGGATGCTGTTGAAGCGGACTACCTTGCCGATGGGGTCGCTGCCATCGGGGAAGAGGTAATCGACCACTGTCTGGCCGAGGATGCAGACCTTGGCTGCCGCCTTGATATCGGCGTCGGTGAACATCTCACCGTCGGCGACCTTGAGCTGGCGTATACTGAGGTAGTCCTGATTGACGCCGTAGATGGAGCTTTGGGTATTGTTGTTGCCGTAAATCCACTGCCCCGCGCTGTTGACCGTGGGCGAGATGGCGCTGATGTAGTTGCAGTCTTCCTTGATGCTCTCGTAGTCGGCCTGCTTGAGCGTCTCCATGGATGAGGCATCCTGTCTCACGCCGCCCCTCATGTCGGCTCCGGGCGATATCATAATCATGTTGCTGCCCATCTCGGCGATGTTGGCCTTGATGCTGGCCTTGCTACCCTGACCTATGGCGAGCATGGTGATGACGGCGGCGATGCCGATGATGATGCCCAGGGCGGTGAGGAAGGAGCGCATCTTGTTGGCGCCTATGGCGCGCAGGGCTATCTTGAATAGATTCTGATAATTCATATCCTTCTGTTGGGTTTGTGATGGTCTTGTTGTGGGTGAGTGTCACCTGGGGGCTACTCGTCGGTGGTCACAGGCAGCGCAGCCAGCCCCTCGGCGGCAGAGAGTATGTGCTCGTTGGGGGTGTCGCTGATGATGTGGCCGTCGCGCAGCTCGATGTTGCGGCTCGAGTAGCGGGCGATGTCGGGGTTGTGGGTCACGAAGATGATGGTGCGCCCCTCGGCGTAGAGCTTCTGGAAGAGCACGAGTATCTCGAAGCTGGTGCGCGTGTCGAGGTTGCCCGTGGCTTCGTCGGCGAGGATTACGGCGGGGTTGTTGACCAGCGCGCGGGCTATGGCTACGCGCTGCATCTGTCCGCCCGACATCTGGTTGCTCTTGTGGTAGAGCCGCTCGCCCAGTCCTACGGCCTCGAGGGCGGCGATGGCACGCTCCTTGCGCTCGTCGGCACCCACGGCGGGGTTGTACATGAGCGGCAGCTCAACATTCTCCACGCTGGTGGTCTTGGGGAGCAGGTTGTAGTTCTGGAAGATGAACCCTATCTTGCGGTTGCGCAGGATGGCGCGGTCGTTGCGGCTCATGGTGCGCACGCTCACACCGTCGAGGTAGTATTCGCCGCTCGACGGCGTGTCGAGGCAGCCAAGCTGGTTGAGCAGGGTGGACTTGCCCGAGCCCGACTTGCCCATGATGGTGACAAACTCGCCCTCGTATATCTTGAAGCTCACTCCCTTGAGGGCGTGCACGGTCTCGTCGCCCACCTGGAAGTCGCGGCGCACGTGGTCGAGCTCTATCACGACTCGGCGGTTGTCGTTGTTGGTTGTATCAGCCATTATAGTCCTTTCTGTATATGGTTATCCTGTCCTTGGCTTACTTCTTCTTTCTTGGGCCGGGGCCTGAGATGAGTCCCTGGCTCTGCTGCGGAGCCTCGTCGGCATCGGGGGTATTGACCACAATCTCGGTCACAATCCTGTCGCCCTGCTTCAGACCCTTGGTGATTTCGGTGTTCATGCCGTCGGTCTGGCCGATGGTGACGGGGTGGGCGGTGAGCACCTTGTCGCTGAGCGTCCATACCTTGTTCTTGCCCTTGCAGTCGACAATCTTCATGTCCTTGCCCACGGTCTCCTTGGTGGGAGTGAAGCGGAGAGCCTTGTTGGGCACAGCGAGAACTCCGGTGCGCTCCTGGGTGAAGATGGTGACGTTGGCGGTGAGTCCGGGCTTGAGCTTGAGGTCGGCGTTGGGGGCAGAGATGACCACCTCGTAGGTCACCACATTGTTGGTGGTGGTAGGCTCGAGTCTCACCTGCTTGACCTCGCCCTCGAAGGTGTCGTCGGGGTAGGCGTCGACGGTGAAGGTGACGCGGTCGCCCTCCTTGACGCCGCCTATGTCGGCCTCATCGACATTGGCTACCACCTGCATATTGGTCAGGTCCTTGGCGATGGTGAAGAGCTCGGGGGTGTTGAAGCTGGCAGCCACGGTCTGGCCTTCCTCCACGCTCTTGGAAATCACGGTGCCGTCGATGGGCGAGGTGATGGTGGCGTAACCCAGATTGGTCTGCGCTCTCTGTACGCTCTCTCTCGACGAGGCTGTCTGCTCCTTGGCCTGACGGTAGGTGAGCATCGCGTTCTCGTACTCATCGGCGCTCACCAGTCCCTTCTTGAAGAGCGTCTGGTAGCGTTCCATGTTGGCGGTCTGGTACTTGAGGGTGCTCTGGGCACTGGCGAGGTTGGCTTTGGCGATGTTGAGCTCGCTCATGAGATTGGTCTTGTCGAGTTCGGCTATCACCTGTCCCTTCTTGACCTGGGTATTGTAGTCTACATAGAGTTTGCTGACGATGCCGCTCACCTGCGTACCCACAGTGACAGAGGTTACAGCTTCGATGGTGCCCGTGGCGGTCACGCTGTTCTGCAGCGTCTTCAGCGCCACTTGGTCTTGCTTGAAGTTGATTTCCTCCTTCTCCTTGCCGCCGGAGAGTGCCCAGGCAGCAATGCTGATGACTGCCACCACGATGACGGCAATCCAGATTTTGCTGATTCTCAGTTTGTTCATAATCGTGTATGTCTATTTGTTGTTGTGCGTTGTGATGTCAATAAGCGTTGGCAAGACGGCTCTAAAGGCGTCCGTCTCTGTAGAACTTGAGCATATTGACGTTGAGGATGGTGAGATATTTGGCCTGGAGCTCATTCTGCTTGGCCATGAGCAGATTGTCTTTGCCGGTGCGCAGCTCGACGATGTTCTTGAGGCCCAGCCTGAACTGCTCGCTCAACAGGTTGTAGCTGGTCTGGGCACTCTCGCTGCTGGCTTTGGCTGCCTTGTATTGGCTCTGGTTGGTTGACGCCTGTAACCAGTAGTTCTCGATGGTCGAATAGAGTGAAGTCTGCTCGTTTTTGAGGTCAAGCTGGATGCTCTCGCGCTGTATAATCGCCTTGTTGACCTGTGTCTTGGTGGTGCGGTTCTCGAAGAGTGGGATGCTGATGCCTATGCCGGCGCCCATGTTGAAGTTGGTCTTCAGCTGGCGGGCCAGGGCGTTGTCGTTCATCGATGTGTTGTTGGTTGAGATGCCTGCGTTGGCGCTGATGGTGGGCAGCTTGCCAGCCTTGGCAATCTTGATGCTCAGCTCGTTTTGTGCCAGCTGGTTCTGGTATGTCTTAAACTCGGGGCGGTTGTCGAGAGCGGCGGCGTAGACGCCGTTGAGCGCAGGGATGGCGTCGAGCGCCATGTCGTCGGTAGTGGTGGGGGTGGCGATGTCGAATTCCTCGTCGCTGGTAATCTGCAGGAGTTCCTTGAGCTGGCGCTTGAAGTTCTTCACGTTGCTCTGCGCCTGCACCACGTTGTACTCGTCCTGCGCGCGCTGGGCAGTGAGCTGGGCGAGGTCGGCTTGGCTCATCTTGCCGATGCTCACCATCTCCTTGCCGCGCTCTTCGTTCTGTCTGCTCGAGGCACAGCTCTCCTCGTTTACCCTGACGGCTTCGGTAGAATAGAGTATCTGCACATAGAGTTGGGCTATCTGTTCCTGCAACTTCAGTGCCTGCGTGGCTGAGTCGAGTTGGGCTGCCTCTGTAGCGAGCTTGTTGAGCTTGACTTGATTATGATTTTTGTTGCCGTTCCAGAGGGTGTAGTTGCCCGAGACCGAGTAAGTGCCGTTGTAGTAGACCTTGTCGACGCTGGCTCTGGAGAAACCGTCGCCGCTGATACCACTGGCCATCCAGGGCGTGTAGTTGACATTGTGGCTGGTACTGGCGCTGAGCGAGGGGAGCAGCGCGGCTTTGGACTGGAGATAGTCCTCGTTAGCGCTGGCCTTGGCGAGCCGCGTCTTCTGAAGCGCGATGTTGTTGGCAAGGGCATAGTCGATGCAGTCCTTGAGCGTCCACTCTCTGGCGTGGGTCACCGCAGGCGCCGTCACAAGGAGCAACTCCACCATGAATAGTTTGAAGTTCCTGTTCATAATCATCTTGTTGTTTCTTTTTACCTTTATTTTGGCTGGTTTTGTTATTATATTGATGATTTTGATGGAAAAAAAGTTTATTATCGGGCTTGATTGTTAACAACTTTTGTGATTACTGTGCCCGAGAGTAACTATCCAGCGTTAGGACCATGGCAAGTCTTCAAGCCCCGAATAAGGCTTGAATGGTGTTTTGTCGTGTTTCTTTGCTGTTTCGATAATTGAATGTAATTCGAGAAAAGCGTCTGCTCCTAAACCGATGCGGAATGTACAGGAGTTTTTCAGTTTGATTTTCAACTTGCGTATTCCGTGTTCACTTCCGTTATTCCCTGATGGTATTAGTGGGTCTTCAAGAAAGTTGAAGATGTGGTCACGGCACTTTATCAATCCCTTTTTGAATGTCTCAAACTTTTTGCCGAGGTTGCCGATATTTATTTTAAGCAGATAGTCCAAACGTTCTGTCCACGATGCCTTGGGGATTATTGCGGAAGGGTTCGAGTTCCTTTCATGTATGGCTTTACGGAACAAGTCGACTATCTTGTCTGACCAAATTTTATTAGTTATGTTTTTGTTAATCAGCTCGCTTATTTTCAAACGATTATGTGATTATTGATAATATGTTGATTTTTTAACACAAAATATTTGCTCATTATCAGAAAAATCCATTAAATTTGCGACATATCATAAGCTCATTGATAACATCACCATTGTCAAACCCCTAAAAAAGAAAAGCATGAAAAAGTTTATTCTTTACAGCATTCCATTCTTTTTTATTAATGTGATGCTTTTGTTTTCCTGTAGCGAGAACGCTAACGATATGCTAACAACTGCCAAGGCCTCGTCTGTCACCACCTATGTAGAGGAGAACGTATCGCTCGATTATACCGAATTGGGCAAACTCCCCGAAGTATAATAATTATTGGAAATACCCTGTTAGTGATTATTCGACTTGTGATTTATACGAACAATTTATAAAAAACAAACCTCAATGCTGATAATTATGAAAAGAATTACGATTTTGATAAGCATGTTGCTGATGGCACTATGCTGGGCTTATGGGCAGAATCATGTCCCTGGTTATATGCCACATACTAAGCGTGGAGAATTGCCGCCCGCATGGATTAAGAACAAGGTGACCGATGCACAGTATGACTCGTTGGCTATGCTGTCTAAGTATTATTGGGTGAATTATGACTACTTCAAGCAACGCAATCTTACAAAGGAACGCATCAGCACCTATGTAAGCGGCATAAAGAGATTGCTATCTGAAGAGAACTTGAAGCAGATAAAGCAACTGAAGGACGCCCCCAACTATTACGATTCTTATCCTGAGACTGCGTTTCTAAAGCCCTTTATGGTGTCGCCCAATGCCGATGGATCTAAGCAGATGAAGTATATCGTCTATTCGGAAATAGATGGTTATGATGCCCATGTGATGGTCGAGGTTCGGGTAAATAAAAACAAGAATGGCAATATTGTTTTCTCGAATTTCAGGTTGATTCCTTATAGTGTATCTGGACTAAAGGTGGAGATTGATAATATGAATTTCAAATCAGAGAACCGTCCAAGTTACCCAATAGTATATGAAGGAGTCTATGATATGCAGTCGCTTGTGTCCGCATTTAGTATATGTGGCTTGCTCAAGTATGAAGATGCCAAGGGATATAATCATACCGAACTGGCGCAGCGGTCATTCTATCTGTTAACCGAGTAATTGGCAGATAATTTGGATAAAACGAGGAGAGCCATCCGCCTCAGCCTATAGGTTGAACGGATGGCTCTCCTTTTGGTGTATGCAGCACCATGATGGTGCCATGTGTTGCTTGCGAGTCTTTTTTACTTGGCCTTAGACACCAGCTCTACGGTGTCGCGTGCGATAACGATTTCCTCGTCGGTAGGAATCATAACCACCTTGACCTTGGAGTCGTCGGCAGAGAGAACCTGCTCGACGCCGCGGCAGTGGTTGCGCTCCTTGTCCATCTTGACGCCAAGGTACTCCAGGCCAGAGCAAGAGTCCCAACGCACACCTTCCTGGTTCTCGCCGACGCCGGCGGTCCACACGATGATGTCGACGCCATTCATGGCAGCAGCGTAGGCACCGATGTACTTCTTGATGCGATAGTTGTACATCTGGAGGGCCAGGTGGGCACGCTCGTCGCCTGCCTTGTCGGCAGCCTCTACCTCGCGCATGTCAGAGCTGAGTCCGGTGATGCCGGCCACGCCACTCTCCTTGTTCAGGAACTCTGCCATCTCCTGGGGAGTCTTGCCCAGCTTCTCCATGAGATAGGTTACGGCAGAGGGGTCGATGTCGCCCGAGCGCGAACCCATCATCACACCAGCCAATGGGGTCAGACCCATAGAGGTGTCGATTACCTTGCCATACTGAACGGCTGCAATCGAGGCGCCGTTGCCGATGTGGCAGGTGATGATACGCTGCTTCTTGATATCCACACCCAGGTACTCGCACACGCGCTGAGAAACATAGCGGTGGCTGGTTCCGTGGAAGCCATAGCGGCGCACGTGGTACTTCTCGTACAGCTCGTAGGGTACGGCGTAGAGATAAGCGTAGGCGGGCATAGTCGAATGGAAGGCGTTGTCGAAGACAGTCACCTGGGGAGTATGGGGCATGAGCGCGTCGACGGCACGGATGCCACGCAGATGGCCTGCATTGTGAACGGGAGCCAGGTCGCAGAGGCTCTCGATACCGTCCTCTACTTCCTTGGTTACGATGCAGCTCTTCTCAAAGAGGTCGCCACCCTGCACGATGCGGTGACCTACGGCGTCAATCTGGTCGAGGCTCTTCAGCGCACCATACTTAGGGTCGAGCAGCAGGCTGAATACAAACTTCACGCCTTCCTTGTGGTCGGGCATGTCGTGCATTACCTTTTCCTTGCTGCCGTCTTTGAGGGTCACTTTCACGAAGGCGTTGTCCAAGCCTATACGCTCGGCGCCACCCTGTGCCAGCACGCTCTCGTCGTCCATGTTGTACAGCTTGTACTTGATGGAGCTGCTGCCACAGTTCAATACTAATACTATCATTGTCTGTTTCTTGTTTTTACGGTTATGCTTTCTTGGCGTCCTGTGCCTGGCAGGCAGTGATGGCGACCATGTAGTAGATGTCGTCGACCGAGCAGCCGCGGCTGAGGTCATTGACGGGGCGTGCGATACCCTGGAGGATGGGGCCGATGGCGATGGCTCCGCCCAGACGCTGTACCAGCTTGTAGCCGATGTTGCCTACCTCGAGGTTGGGCACTACCAGCACGTTGGCCTTGCCGGCGATGTCAGAATCCTTGGCCTTCTTCTCTGCCACAGCGGGCACGAGGGCGGCGTCGGCCTGCAGCTCGCCGTCTACCTTGAGTTCAGGATATTTGTCGTGGGCTATCTGTGTGGCCTCAATCACCTTGTCTATGATGTAGACGCTCTTGCCGGTAGCCTTGTCCTTGGCATCCTTGGCGCTGCCCTTGGTCGAGAAGCTCAGCATAGCCACGCGGGGCTCTTCGATGCCAGCCACGCTGTGGGCGGTCTGGGCTGTGGTGTAGGCTATCTGGGCCAGCTGGTCGGCAGTGGGGTTGGGGGTTACAGCCACGTCGCCCATGACTACTACGCCGTCCTTGCCATACTGCTTCTGGTCAGTGATGAGCAGCATAGCGCCACTCACGCATGAGATGCCGGGAGCGCACTTGATTATCTGCAGAGCTGGACGCAGTGTGTCGCCAGTGGTACTCAGTGCGCCGGAAATCTGACCGTCGGCGCCGTTGGTCTTGATGATCATACAACCGAGGTACAGGTTGTTCTTCACCAGTTCGCGAGCCTGCTCGATAGTCATGCCTTTGCTCTTGCGGAGTTCGGCGAGCAGAGCGGCGTATTCCTCGCTCTTGGGATTGTCAGATGGATTCACAATCGTAGCCTTGTCGATATTCTCCAAGCCCCACTCTTTGGCGAGCTTGTGGATGTTGGCAGGGTTGCCGATGAGAATGATGTCTGCGATGTCGTCAGCCAATACCTTGTCGGCTGCCTTAAGAGTGCGTTCCTCTTCAGCTTCAGGAAGCACGATGCGCTGCTTGTCTGCTTTGGCGCGCGCTACAATCTGTTGTAATAAATCCATAGTTATTCTATATCTATTCTTAACTTAGTTCCTTATGGTTTTAGCGGTTCACGTTAAGCCGCTGCAAAAGTAGTAATTTTTTTTGATAATCACCCCTTTGCACGCATCTATTTTTTCTTTGTCTCTGCCCTCAGCTTATCAGCTGTTGGGCGAGGATACTCTCGAGTTCCTCGGCAGAGAGTCTCAGTCTGAAAGTACCGCGGATGGCCACGGCTATGCGGCCCGTCTCTTCGCTCACCACGATGGCTATGGCGTCAGAGCTCTGGGAGATGCCCATGGCGGCGCGATGGCGCAGACCAAGTTCCTTGGGGATGTCCATGTCGTGGCTCACAGGCAGGATGCAGCCCGCAGCCTGGATGCGGCGGTGGGCGATAATCATGGCACCGTCGTGCAGCGGCGAGTTCTTGAAGAAGATGTTTTCGATGAGCCGCTGGTTGATGTTGGCATTGATTACATCGCCCGTCTCCATGATATCGGTCAGCGGGGTGGTGCGCTCGATGACGATAAGTGCGC
Source organism: Prevotella sp. P4-51 (assembly GCF_002251455.1). Classification (NCBI taxonomy): domain Bacteria; kingdom Pseudomonadati; phylum Bacteroidota; class Bacteroidia; order Bacteroidales; family Prevotellaceae; genus Prevotella; species Prevotella sp. P4-51. Next base: position 62,235 of record NZ_NPJM01000040.1, on the reverse strand, counting down.
CCACCTTGCCGCGCGACAGGTTCATGCATGCCATCACGATGGGCATGATGGCCTCCTTGTCCTCATCCTCCTTCTTGGTGGCGGTGTAGAACAGGCGGAAGATGTTTTTGAACCGCTGATGGGCGCCCAGACTGTACAGAAACTTGCGTATCTCTTCCTGGAAGAGGATGAGCAGGGCCAGTACACCCACGCTTACCAGTTTGTCCATGATGGCTCCCAGCAGGCGCATCTCGAGTACATGGGTCACGAAGAGCCATAACACCACAAACACCATGATGCCGATGAACACATTGAGCGACCGGCTTTCCTTCATCAGCCGGTAGATGTTGTAGAGCAACAGCGCCACCAGCAGGATGTCGATTATGTCTTTTATGCCAAAATCAAAAAACACGTTATATAACTTCTTTGGTTAGTGATTGCTTCATTTTCTCTACCACCGCCACGGTCTGCACCGCCTCTGCTACATCGTGGACGCGCAGTATCGAGGCGCCGCGTTCCACCGCCAGTGCGTGGAGGGCTGTGGTGCCGGGCAGAGATGTGGCGGGAGTGCCCCCGATGAGCTTCCATATCATCGTCTTGCGCGATATGCCCACCAGAACGGGCAGATGGAGTGCCTGCAGTTCGGCCATGTCGGCCATGAGCTCATAGTTCTGCTCGAGGGTCTTGCCGAAGCCAAATCCCGGGTCGAGTATGATGTCCTTGGCGCCGCGGTCGCGCAGCTGCTGTATCTCTCCGGCAAAGGCTTTCATCATCTCCCTCAGTGTGGGCTTGACCGACATGAGAATGTAGGGGCACTTCAGTTCGCCCACTACGTCAAACATGCTTTCCGCTTCGTGTATCGGCGTGTTGACGATGCCCGTCAGACCGCCTTCGCTCACATCGTTGATGATGTCGGCACCCCAGTCGTTGATGCAACGACGGGCGAGCGCCGGACGGTAGGTGTCTACCGAGACCACGGCATCGGGCACCTCGCGGCGCACGATGTCGAGAGCCCAGCGCAATCGCCGTCCCTCTTCCTCTTCGCTCACTTCACAGGCACCCGGACGGGTCGAGAAGGCTCCGATGTCTATCATGCTGCCGCCCTGGGTCAGTATCTCCTCTGCGCGCATAGCTATCTCGCGCTCGGTCTGCTTGCGGCTGCCCTCGTAGAAACTGTCGGGCGTCACATTGATTATTCCCATGACCTGCGGATGCGAAAGGTCCATAAGGCGTCCACGTATATTCAGCGTATATTCCATGTTATCTTAATATGTTACAAAGGTAGTGCAAACCGAAGAGAATACAAAATAAACTTGTTTATTTTTATTCTTGAGGTGCAGCCTACCTTCACGGCGGGAGCCGTAAAGGGGCAAGTCGAAGACAATGCAAAGAAAAAACAAATGTTTTTTCTAATTTGCATTGTTGAGACGCCGCCTACCTTATCCAAAGGTAGTGCAAACCGAAGAGAATACAAAATAAACTTGTTTATTTTTATTCTTGAGGTGCAGCCTACCTTCACGGCGGGAGCCGTAAAGGGGCAAGTCGAAGACAATGCAAAGAAAAAACAGATGTTTTTTCCAATTTGCATTGTTGAGGCGACGCCTACCTTATCTATAGATAGCGCCAGCGGAGGCTCACGCAGAGTCGCCTCGATGATATAGGGGATTGCCCGACAGCCCTTAATGACAGTCCTTGAGCAGAAAGGCCATATAGAGCGGCAGGATGAGAGTCTGCGGAGCTGTGCCAATGTTCACATCACCCAGTTTGATGACACTCGATACATGATACTTGTCGGGGTTGCCAAGGATGGTCTTGGCGCTTTTGATGTTGCCGTTATTGGCTTTAACTTCTACCAGCGTACATTCGCCGTTGTATCTTGTAACGAAGTCAATCTCCAGGCCCGAATCCTTGCGGAAATAATAGAGCTTGCGATTCATTTTGCCGAAGATGTCGGCCACGAGATTTTCGAAGATGGCACCCTTGTATCCATAGAGATTGCCTCTCAGGATGTCGGCCGCAGTGCCCTGTTCGAGCATGCTGATGAAAAGGCCCGTGTCTGCCATATACACCTTGAACTGGTCGGTGATGGCGTTGCCGTCGAGGGGAAGTTCGGGCGTCGAGAGGTTGTAGCAGCGACGTATGATGCTGGCATCTTCAATCCATTGCAGACTGCCCTGATAGTTGCGGCCTCTGCCGCCAGGCCTCACGGTGGTGTAGGCGAACTTCTTGTTCTCCTTGCTCAACTGGCGCGGTATCGACTCGAAACATTCCCGTATGCGTGGCTTGTCTTCCTGGGGCGCGTATTTCAGCATATCGACTTTGTATTCATCAACGATGGCTTGCTGTATATGCAGAACGGACTGCATGTTGTGGGTCTCCATAAATACGCTCACCGCTCTTGGCATTCCGCCGACAAGGCAATACTGCAGCAGCAACTGTCGCATCCTCTCGTGGACAGCTTCCTGCACAGGAGTCCTTTGGTCCAGACAGCGTTGCAGATAGCCGATGGTCATATCGTTGATGCCATTGGCCCAAAGCCATTCCTCGAAATCCATAGGATACATGTCGATGATGGTCTCATAACCCACGGGGATAGGGCCTTCGGTCAACTCGCTGGTATGGTAACCGCTGACACCCAGTAGCGAACCAGTGCCGATGACATCGTATCTGCCGTCGGTCTTGAAGAATTTCAAGGCAGTGCGCGCACGTGGACACTCCTGTATCTCGTCAAAGATGATGCAGGTCTTGCCAGGCACGAAGTTGCAATCGGGGATTAGGGTGGAAAGCGTCATACAGAGGATGTCGATGTCCAGACCACCCCCAAACACAGCCTTGTATTCCGGGTGTTGGAAGAAGTCGAGATAGACCACATGCTCATAGTTTTTGTGGGCAAAATCGAGCACTGAGTATGTCTTTCCACACTGGCGACATCCCTTAATGATGAGGGGCATCTTGTGCTCATCGTTCTTCCATTCTTTGAGATACTTCTCAATTTTCCGTTGAAACATTTGGCTATTAGTGAATTAGTGGTTGTTGATATTGTGACCGTGCACATTTTTCAAGGGACTTTTCTTGAAACCGCGCACATTTTCCAAGGGACTTTTTATGGATTTGCGCACATTTTTCAAGGGACTTTCCGCTGCAAAGATAAGACAAATTGGCGAAAAAGCAAAGAAAAATGGAGAAAAGACAGCCCGCCTGGGCAAAATAGTTACGCTCTCTGCCCTTATCGCGGAAGTCTGCAAAAGCAGAGTGTGGCTGTCGCCATGTGCTCCAGTGGTCTCTGCGACCAGTCTGAGGGCTCTTGCGGGCAACGCTATTTATGCCGTTTCCACCGAGTAGCCCGCAACCCGCTGCATATCAGCCCGTCGGCGGCGTGGTGACCATCGTGGCGTGCTCGTATCATATGAACCGTAGGCTCGTACCATTTGAACCGTGGGCTCGTGACGTAAGATACGCGCTCTCGTGCCTATTGATACGAGCCAGCCATCGTCACCGCGGTGCCAGCAGCTGCCCTCTCGATATGGGCGAGGGTCTCTCTGCGCTCCAGCGGACTAACGGTATAAACGGCGAAGAGGCTGTCAGACTCTCTCGGGGAGATGGGTCTGGCAGCCTCTTCTATGGTTTAGGCTCTATAGGGAGCTGTAGGCTTACTTGGCAGCCTGCACCACGGGGATGCGGAACAGCTCGCTCCAGTTGTCGCTGTCTACGATTACCACGTCGAGCTTGCGCTCGGCGCCAGTGGTGTTAGAGGTAGCGCTGATGCGGAGTGCATCGAGGTTACCACCGGCTGTGAGCCATGCTGCGTCGCCTTCAACCTCGGTGTCAGTGCCTGCCTTGCATACCAGTGTCACGTAGCCGCCGTCGGTGGTCACGTAGAATGTCTTGATGTGCTCGGTGGTGTCGTCCTTGTCAAAGGTGGCTGCGAAGTTGAGGGTGGTCTTGTTGGCGAAAGCCTTGGTCTTGTTCTCGTCGGAGAAGAGCTTGAACATGGTGGCTCCGTTCATGGTCATCTGGTTGACGGTGATGTCTACAGACTGGTCGCCGGCAGTGATGGTGATGGTACCTGCGAGCATCTCGCTCATGCTGGGCTGGAGGTAGAACTCCATCTCCTCGCCGCTCTTGCCGCGGGCCTTGGTGATGACGAAGTCGGCGTCATTGCCCATCATGGCTGTTGCTGTGGCGTGCCAGCGGCTGGCGTTGGTGGTCACCTTGACCTTGACTACGGCCTTGTCGTTCTGGCCCATGTATGAATACATGCCGCTATACTCCTGCAACTGCTCTGACTCGATGCTGAGGGTCACGTTCTGGGGGTTGGCGCCCGCCTGTGTGACTGAGAACTCGAGTACTGATGAGCCTGCGAGCAGCTTGAATTTGGCAACGCGGTCGGCAGTAGATGTGTTGGCACCGGCGGTGACAGCTATCTCAGAGGTGCTCTTTACTGTGGCGATACACCATGACTGCTCGGTGACTTTCTGGATAGAGAGGTCGGTCAGCGGAGCGTCTGTCTGTATCTTGATAATCTGCTCGCTGAGTGCGGCGGGGTCTACGTCGAGGGCTGCATCGCTCTCGTTGACCAGGCTCACATTGTAGGTGGGTGCTGGTGCGGGGTCGTCACTACTCGAGCATCCGCTCATTGCCATAGATATGGTCAGTGCTACGACTGCCACTCTCAAATAATTCATAAACTTTTTCATCTTTGTTTTCTATTTAATGATTTATATTGGGTTGTTAACTCATTTACTTCTTGAAGAGCTTGTTGAGCACCGTAACCTGGTACTCGTAGAAGGCGCGTGTACGTGCGTCGCCGCTACCCATTCTCGACTTGTAGAGATTGTGTATCTTCTTGAGGGCGGCGGTGATGAGAGGACGGCCCACGCCGGCAGAGAGCTTGGAGCCGCTCATGTTGTGGCGGGCATAGGATACCTCGTCGCTGCTGGCGGCACAACCGGCGTTGCAGAAGCTGTGAGAGTCGGCTGTGGCCTGGGCCATAAACTCGCTGAGTGCAAGCTCGGGATCCTTCTCGGCAAGGCCTCTGCCACCAAGGGGTGACTCCTTGGACATTGAGGGGTCAAGGTTAGAGAATTTGCTCAATGCCAGGACTACTGTAGTCTGCAAGTTCATGTCCTCCTGGGTAAGATTCTTGCCCTGGATGGAGTTGCGGAAGACGATACCATAAGCATCGTTGAGATAACCGTCAAGGGTATAGAGTCCCTTCTGGCCTGAACGCTCGCCCTCGTAGATGCCTCCCATCGCTCCGGGGCTGTATATCTTGGCTGCAATGGTCGACTGGAAGTTGTCAAACGAGTTGGAATCGATGCCCAACACACGCATAATTTCTTTGGGGAGCATGATGTCGCTGCAGTGGAGGGCCTGGTTTACGAGCCACTCCATCGCTGCCTTCTGCTTGGCCTTGGGAATGTATGCCTTGGCATACTCCTTGCTGCCGTCCTGAACCAGGTCGGTATATTCTACACCGCCGAGGTAGGGCATCACATGGGTGAGGTAGCGCATGTACTGGCTAAGACAAGCCTTGTACATCTCCTGGATTTCCTCGTAGTCGTCGTTCTTGACGCCGAGCCACTGGGGTATGTTGGCGATAATCTTCTTGAGGTTCTTGATACCATAGTTGTTGGCCTTCATGTGGTCGTCGCCGAGGTCTTCCATCTGGTCGGTGGGGTCGACGGTGAGGAACAGCTGCTGGGCACCGAACTTATACATGGGGTCGCCCTTCTTGGCCTCGATGATGGCGTTGAGATACTTGTACTCGTCTTCGGGAGTTTTGGCGTCCTTGAAGAGACGGTAGCCCCAGTTGATGGCGTGTATATCGTATACACCGATGATTGGGGGAACCATGCGCACACCGCGCTCGAGGTCGCCGGGCTGTGCCACGTAGTTGTTGCGGGCGTAGTCCATGATACTGGGCGTGGTGCCATACTTCTGGGTGAACGAGGGGCTGCGCAGTGAATCGACGGGGAAGGCGTAGCTGGCGCCCATGTTGTGCATCAGACCCAGGGTGTGGCCCACCTCGTGAGAGGTGACATAGCGCAGCGACTCAGACATCACGTCGTCGTCGAAGGTAGACTTGCGCACGCGGGCGTCGACGGCTGCGGTCTGGGCAAAGCGCCACTCATGAACGAGGGCGATGACATTGTGATACCACATCACCTCGCCCACCAGGATTTCTCCGGTGCGGGGGTCTACGTAGCTTGGTCCGGCGGCGTTGGCAGTACCGGTGGCCATGTAGCGGATACAGTTATAGCGGATATCGTCGGGGTCGAAGTTGGGGTCGTCGGTGGGGTAGTCTTTGGCGACCATCACGTTCTTGAAGCCGGCAGCTTCAAAGGCCTGGTTCCAGTCTTCGATACCAGCCTTGATGGCTCCTCTCCACTTCTCGGGGAAGGCAGAGTCTACATAGTATACTATCTGCTTCTTGGGCTCAACCAGCTCGCCGTTGTAGTACTTCTCCAGGTCTTCGTCCTTGGGCTCCACGCGCCAGCGGTGGATGAATTCCTTGGGGTCGATGTAGTCCTTGTTGGATGAATAGGTGTAGAACTTGGTGCTGAAGTATCCCACGCGGCTGTCCTGATAGCGCATCTTCATGGGCTCCTTGGGCAGAGCCACGATAGAGCGGCGCATCTGCACGGTGTAGGCTCCCGACTCGGCGTTGTAGTTCAGTCGGCTGGTAATCTCAAGGTTCTTTTCAAAGCTCTTTACTCCCATCAGCTTGGAGGCAGATGCGTCGAACGAGGCCGACTTGGTAGAGCGTGTGTTTACACTCTGGCGGATGGGGGTGATGCACTTCTCGTTGGATACGAAGAACGATGTCATGTCGATGAGCAGTGTATCATTGCGCGAAGCCTTTATCTTGAAGGTCTTCATGATGGGGTGTACGAAGTTGCGGTTGAAAGCCTTCTCAATGGGGTCTCCGGGCACTACGCGCTCGTAGTTCTGGTAAGAGTGCATGTATACGTTGGCCGTGTCGGCAGAGAGCGAGAACATGAAGGGAGTCCCCACCATTTCGCCGGCATTGAAGTTGGCGTTCTCGCTGGTGCTTACCATGCGGTTGGCCATCAGGTAGAGCACATCGAGGTTGCTCTTGGTAACCTGCAGCAGCAGCTCGCCCTTCTTGTTGACATAGGCTGTGAACATACCGTGGTAGGCGGTAGCGCCGTTGATGGCCTTGTCAAACTTGTCGGTCTTCTTGGCAGATGACGAGGCTTCGGTAGCTGCTTTCTTCTTCTTTTTCTTGAAAATGCTCATTTCTACATTGGCAGCAGCGTCGGCAGTAATCGCAAGAGCCATCGTGGCTAACAATAATGATTTGATCTTCATCATAATTTAGTTGATTATAGTATAGTTTATATTAAAAATTCTTGTAACTGATATTGACTATCTCGGGGAAGCCCTTCCACACGTGCTTCTGGCTGACCTTAATCTTGTCGGCGGTATCGGTGACGGCAAACTTGTAGAACTTGCCGCCGCGCTGGTTGCTGGCGCCGTCGCTATAGGTGGCCACATAGAAGCAGTCGTTCTGCTTTTCATCGGTCACGATATCGTTGAAGATGGCGGTAGCCGTGCCGTCGAACGTGCAGAGCAGCACGGGGTCCTTGCCGTTGCGGAAGTTGTAGCCGTAGAGGTGGTTGCCCTCGGCGTAGATGAGGTAGCCCTGCTTGGTGGTGAGGCTGAAGAGGCGTGCCTGGTAGAAGCCGGGAGCCGTGAGGGGTATCTCGTAGCGTTTGCCCTTGGTGGCCACACCGCTCTGGCGGGTGATGGTGTAGGTGTAGATATAACGCTTGCCGCCGATGGGGTCGTAGAGGATGGTGGCGGTCTGTCCGCCGCTGTAGAGCGAATTGACATTGGCCACAAAGGTGAGTCCGCCTGTGGTGAAGTCCTTCTTGGTGTCCCAGCTGAAGGGCTCGTCGGTGTCAGAGTCGGCGAGGTTGTTCATCGAGGTACCCATGGCGCGGAGGTTGCAGAACACGCGGTCGCGCGAGTTGTACACGACATACTGCTCGATGGCAGCCGCCGAGTTGTCCTCACCCGTGTGGTTGCAGGCGATGCCTGGCGCGGGGGTGAAGTAGTCGTAGCCGTTGCTCTGGAGATAGTAGCTCACCGGCGTACCAAACTCTCCCTCGTTGAGGCTGTTCAGCGCGTAGGCATACTTGTCGGCAAGGAAGAGTGCAGGCTTGTTGCTAATCTTCTGGATGTCGTGCATCACGATGGAATGGCGGTAGCCCTTGATGTCGGGGTCAAAGATGGTCAGCTCCTGTGGGTTGTCCAGGTCTTCGCGACCATAGCGGTAGGTGCCGTTTTCGGTGCAGACATACACCTGGTTCTCATACGACTCGGGGCTGTTGTCTGTCCACACCATGATGGGCTGCTTGAGCGCCAGGCCCTTGTTGGCAAGGATGTCGGTGAGGTGCAGGGTGTCGCGGCTGATGGAGAGCATGTCTACCACCATGTTGCCAGATTGGTCCTTGCCGGTGAGTATCCAGCCGCGGGTATAGAGGTTGTTCACCTTGAGCGTAGCCTGACGGCTGTAGACGATGCCCGTGGCAAGGTCGGTAACCTTGAAGAACAGGTGGTAATCGTCGGCCTTGAGCTTGACCTTGTAGTCCAGATTGCGGTCGGTTCCCAGCTGGGTACGCTGACCCACATGCTTGTTGGAACTCACAGCTACCCACTCGTAACTGTAGCCGCCAGCCGACTCCTGACCCTCACGGTAGCTCAGTTCGGGGCTGATTTTAAGGTCATCCACGTCGGAACGCAGCAGATAGACGGTGTCGCCGTCGAAGCCTTTCTGTCCGATGGTGACATCGTTGATCTGGCTGTAGCTGTAGTTGCCCTTGTCGTCGAAACAGGCGCTAAGCATCACGCCAGCCAGGGCGAGCAAAAATATGTTTGTTCTCATCTCAGTCTTAGTATTTGATGCCTTCGCCGGCAGTCATCTTCACGCGCTTGCCGTTGGCGTCTCTATAATCTTCATAAATCGTATTTCCCTTGCTCTCCTGGTCCTTGAGGTACTGGTCAAACTTGATGGCGAGTGCCTTGGCCTTGGTAAACGACATGCTGTCCTCGGTGGCGAAGTCGAGCAGCGTCAGACCGAAGAGGCTGCATATCAGCTTGCATTTCTTCTCGGAATAGGTGCCGAAGAAGTAGGTGCGGAAACCTGGCAGCTGTACCCACTTGTTGCTGATGGTGATGGTGTGGTGCAGCACGTCGACTCCGGTCTTGTCAGAGCTGTTGGGGCGCAGCCATTGGGCCATCGGGGTCGCGAAGTCTTCGTTGGCGACGAGCTCGAGCTTCAACTGGCGCTCCTTGCCCTCAAGGTCGTCTCTCAGGTAGAAGTGTATGGGGATGAGCACATAGACCTCGCCAGCCTTGACGGTATAGCTGTTGTCCAGCGCGTCGTAGTCCCAGCCTTCCTTGGCCTGCTCGGCATCCTCGGGAGCCACCACCTGTACCGTCACCTTGCGGTCGTGGCCCACGGCGGGACCTATGACCTTGGCTCTCACCATGAGGGTGGTGTCGCTGATGGTGCTGTATACGGCAAAGGGTATCTGGGTCTCTGCGGTGTAGTCCTGCTTGCTGTCGTCGAGTCCTCCCTTGGTGGCCGACATGGCAAAATAGATGCCGCTCTCGCCCGAATAGGTCTCTATCTCCTCAGTACATGCGGCGAGCATCCATCCCGCCAGGCATGTGAGTAATATATGGATATGTTTCATCTTGTCTCTTATTTGCGTAGTTGCTGTTCACTGTCGGGCAGGTCGAAGACATAGGTGCTGTTGGTTATCTGCATGTCTTGGAGGTTGGGGTTGTAGAGTCGGGGGATAGAGGTGATGCCCTTGCGCTTGTAGTACCAGAAGAGCTGGCCCTCGCCGATAAACTCGCGCACATACTCGTCCTCGATATATCCGTTGAGGCCGATGTTAGACTTGAGCTGGGGTATGTTGCGGGCCTTGCGGATGGGGTTCAGCGCCTTGTAGTCCTTCGTACATTCGGCCTTGATGAGATACATCTCAGACATACGAATCATGGGCAGCAGCCGGGCAAACTCAAAGCCGTTGTCGGTCACGTCGCCGTACTTCACGAAGAACTGGCCCACATTGCCCTCGGTGTCGCGCTGGGTCTGCCACTGACACTTGCGCAGGTCGCCGTCGTCCTCGTAGAGCTGGCTTATGCCGTAGTCACTCATCTTGAGCACGTTTTTGGCTTCGAGCTTGTAGGAGAATATCTTGTCAAAGATATCGGTGGTGCGCTTAGAGTGGTAGTTGCCGAAGAGTATCTCCGACGAGAAGATGCGGTCCTCGGCACTGGTGTTGGCAGAGCCCGATGTGGCCTGGCCGTTCACCTGCTCACGGGTGGCAAAGGGGAAGAAGCGCGAGGCTCTGTCTATCACGTCGTTGGCATATTTCACCGCATTGCCGGTGTCGCCGGCATAGAGGTAGACTCTCGCGGTGAGAGCCAGGACGGCGAAATAGTTCATGCGCTCGTTGCGGAATCTGTAGAAGTTGTTGCCCGAGGCATCCTCGGTGGCGAGCTTGCCCTCGGTGATGACGGGGTCATAGTCTGCCAGCAGCTCTTCGGCTGCCTTGAGGTCGGTGGTGATGTTGAAGATCACGTCCGAGGCTGGTAGGAGCGGCTTGACCTTACGCTCGGTGTCGTTGACATAAGGGATGCACTCCTTGCCGGGCTCATACTTGTAGATGGGACCGAAGATGCGCAGCAGGTCGAAGTGGAGCATGGCACGCAGCGCCAGCGCCTCGCCCTTGATGATGTGGTAGCCCTTGTCAGAGAGCACGTTGCGGTTTTTCTCACAGTGCTCCAGCAGCGTATTGATGTTGCCAATCAGCGCGTAGCCCTTGGCCCAGGTGTCGCTTACGGCGTCCTTCATCTTCTGGTGGTCATAGTTGGCCAGGAGCACATAGGCGTGGGTGTTGAGGGGCTTCGAGGTGTCGTAGTATTGGGCCAGCACGTCAAAGGTGGTAGTGGTGAGTGTCTGCCCGTAAAGGCTGCTGTTCAGCAGGTCGATGTAGATACCGTTGAGGGCGGTGCGGAAACCGTTCTCGTTTGAATAGAGTGCATCTTCCATGATGCGGTCTTCTGAGTCGACCTTCAACCACTCCTCGCAGGATGTGCAGCAGAGCAGTGGGATAATCAGCAGGAGTGCCAGTTTATATTTGTTCATATTTTTAGCTTTTTTCTTATCGTTAGAATCTGATATCAAATGACAGCGATACGCTTCTGGAGAACGGATATTCGGTTCCGCGTTCCTCCTTGAACGAGGCGAGACGGAAGATGTCGTTCATGTAGACTCTTACCGAAGCTCCCTTGGCTCCGAGGGCACGTATCCACTTGGCGGCGGTCTCATAGCCCACGCTGAACGACTCGCCAGTGAGCACGTTTTCGTCCATCACGAAGCGCGAAGACATTGGGGTCGACTCAAAGTTGTTGATGGCTTTGAAGCGGGCAATGTCGCCAGGCTGCTTCCAGCGGTCGTACAGCGCGCGACGGTCCACGTTGTAGTACATCAGGTCTTCCGACAGGTTTTCCACCTTATTATATAATGTAGAGGCAAAGACCTGGGCGCCGAGACGGTAGCGCAGGTTGGCGCTGGCAGAGAACTGCTTGTAGTAGAAGCTCACGCCCACCACGCCTTGCAGCTTGTCGGCGGTAGTACCTACTACGACCTCGTCGTTCTTGTCGTACTGGAAGGTGTAGGTGCCGTCCTTCTTGATGAATATCTCCTGACCGGTAGCGGGGTCGATGCCGGCAGAGCGCACGGCCCAGATGTCGTCGGGGCTGCCGCCGTCGTAGTAGCGGCGGTAGGAGTTGTTGTTGCTCGCAGCCTCATTCATGGCCTGCAGCTTGTTGCCGATGTTCTTGTACTGGGTCTCGCTGTGGTTGAAGCTCAGGTTGAAGTTGAGGCGCATGTCGTCGCGCTTGATGGCATTGACCATCACCGTACCCGAGAAACCCTGCGAAATCTGGCCGCCGAAGTTGGTGTAGAGCGAGGTGAAGCCCAGCGATGGGGGCATGGTCACCGATACCAGCAGAGGGTCGGTCACTTTGTGGTAGTAGTCTGCCGAGATGCGCAGACGGCTCTTGAAGAGCTCCAGGTCTATACCCCAGTTCTTGTCGATGGTCTTCTGCCATGCCAGATTGGTGTTGGCAAACTTCGACAGGATGGCGCTGGTGCCGAAGTGGTTGGTGTAGCCCGAGTTGTAGATGTATGTACCCGATGAGAGGTAGGCGTCAAAGTTCTGGTTGCCGGGGTTACCGATAGAGAAACGCAGTTTGACCAGGTCGGCCCATGGCAGATGGAACCACGATTCCTTGTTGATGTTCCAGCCCACACCCACAGCCCAGGTATTGGTGAATACCTTCTGGGCGCCGAAGACTGAGGAACCGTCCCAACGCAGGTTGGCGTCAAAGAGATAACGGTTCTTGTAGGAGTAGTTGCCGTTGAAGTAGAAACTGGTCGAACGGCTTATCGTTTTGTTGTATGTCGGCTTGTCGCCTTCGGTAAATCCAGCCGAGAACTGTGGGTTCTGATGCAGGTCGCTGGTAAATCCATAGACCATATAGGCGTTGCGGTTCACGGTCTTTTCGCTGAAGTACCAGCCGCCCACCAGGTTCACGGTGTGGGCGTCGTTGAACACCTTGCCGAAGGTGATGGTGGTCTCGCCGTTGTAGGCGAAGTTGTCATCGTTTTCACTGCCGTAGCTGCCCTTGAGCGTGGCGCTCAGGAAGTCGGGGTGCTTGGGCGACTTGAAGGTCTCGTTCTTGGAGACCGACTTGCTCAGACCCAGTCGGCCACGCAGCTGGAAGGCGTTCCAGAACCGCCAGATGAGGCTGAAGTTGTTGCGCAGCGTCATCTCGTTGGTGTGGTTCTTGTTGACGATATTGTAGAGATACAGGGGGTTGTAGATGGTGTTGCCAGCCACGTCGGTCGACTCGAGCAGCGTGGGGATAGAGCCGTCGTCGTTGTACTTCAGATAGTAGGGGTTGGCCTGTGCGAAGGTCGAAAACTCCACCGGCTCGTGGTCCGAGTTGGTGATGTCGATGTTGAAGTCATTGCTGAAGATGAGCGACTTGGTGCGGTAAGTCAGCTTGATGTTGCCGCTCACGGTCGAGCGGTCAGAGCCCTTCATCACACCGTCGTCATTGCTGTACGACAGACCGACGCCGTAGACCATTGAGTCGTCGCCGCCGTCGATATACATGTTGTGCGAGTGGTTGAGCACGGCGCGCAGAGGCTCAGACAGCCAGTAGGTGTTCACACCGCGTTTCACCTCTCTCAGACGACTGTAGTAGAGGGCGTCGAGAGCGTCCTGGCTGGTATAGGCGTCCTTGGCGGTATAGCGGCCAGCCAGGCGTTCATACTCCAGCTTCTCCGAGGCGTTCATCAGGTTGTAGTCGGTCAGGTCGGGCATCTGCACGGCAAAGTTGCCTGAGTACGATACGCGCAACTTGCCCGACTCGGGTCTTACGGTCTCGACCACGATTACACCGTTGGCAGCCTTCGAACCGTAGATGGCCGACGAGGCGGCATCCTTCAGCACGGTCACGTTGGCGATGCGGTCCATCGGCAGTTTCATGATGTCCTGGATAGTCACTTCGACGCCGTCCATGATAAACAGGGGCTGGTTGCCGGTGTTGTCATAGTCAGACTCGAGCGAACCCACGATACTGGTCTTGCCGCGTATCTCCATATCGGGCATGCGGTTAGGGTCGGAACCCCAACTGCTGTTTTCGACCACGTTGAGCGAAGGCTCAAGGGTCTTAAGACTCTGTATCAGGTTTTTGGTGCCTATCTTCTTGAGTTCGTCCTTGGTGTAGGTGCTGGCCGAACCCGTAAAGCTCGATTTCTTTCTCACGTAGATACCCGTAACCACTACATCCTTGATTTCGTTGGCTTTCTCCACCATTGTTACGGTTATCGACTTTTGCCCGGTGTAGGCAATCTCCTGGCTTTCCATGCCCAGGAATGAGATGACGATGGTCTGTTTGCCGCTTGGGATATTCTTCAGTACGAAGTTGCCATACATGTCGGAAACACAGACGATGTTGGTGTGCCCTTTCACCTGGACTGTTGCACCAGGGATGGTTTCTCCAGAAACTTCTTTGACCACGCCGGTCAGGGTTCGTTCATAGGGCTTGGAGGACTCGTTGTTCACTTGCGCTAAACATACACAAGGTAGTAGAAGAGCGAGCAGAAAAAAATATCTCATTTACAGTAGTTATAATTATGCATGCACAAGTAGTAAAAAAAATCATATTTAACGTTCCTTTGATGAAAAACTTTCAGTTTGTACACGTTTTCTTGACTTTTATGTATCATCTGTTTTCTTTTGTGGCGGTTTTTGCGGTTTTTGGGGATGCTCGGGTTTTTGAAAGTTTAACGCTTGGCGGCGTAATGATGGTCCTGAAATTTGGACAGTATGCGGAAAGGGAGTAATTTTGCATCTCTACAACATAAACAATCATGAATACTAAGAAATTGGCTTACCGCATCATCGCTACGGCTGTCGTCTGCGTCGCTACTCTCAGCATCAACGCTGCCGAGGTGGTCTACCGCATCGTGGAATACAACAAGACCATCGGCGATTTCACCCTTGCTGCCAGCGGCAGCGTGCCCCACAACTCCTGGGCTTATTTCGAAAATGACTTTGGTGCCACTACAGGCAACCGCTACAACCAGATACCGCGCAACCGCAAGGCTTCGCTTGTGCTCCAAGGCTGGCAGGGATGCCGCATCAAGAACATCACGCTCAGCATGTGCTCCAACAACAAGGAGGGCGAGGCTGCGCTCGTCGTCGCCGACGGAGAGACCACGGTCTACACCGAGGCTGCCGCCGAGTTCGGCAGCGACAAGTGGTTCGGACGCTGGGTGAGCAAGGACCTGGGCGTCTATGTCGACGTGACGCGCCAGCTCGACCTCGCCGCCTTTACCTCCGACGAGGCAGTCATCACCGTCAAGGGAGGCACAGCCAAGGGCTCGGTCTATCTCGACGCCATTACCATCGAGTATGATGCTCCCGAGGGCGCAAGTCTTGAGTCTCCGCTGGGTTGGAGTTACGAGAAACTGGAAGCTAAAGGCACCCTCAACGAGGGCGACCAACTGATGATATTCCGCAATGGCTGCGCCGCTGCCGACATCGACGGCATGGAGAAGTCGCAGTATCTCGATGTGGTGGCGCTTGCCAATACCACCGATGTCAGCGATCCCGATGTGCTGCGCTTCAAGCTCGCCAAGGGCGAGACTGCCGGCTGCTGGACGCTCACCGACCAGTTCGGACGCCGCCTGGGTGCCACCGCCAAGGGCAAGTTGGCTTGGAACGCCGGCGACACCCAGTGGAAGATAGAACTGGGCTATGGAGGCGCCACCATCACCAGCGCCACAGCAGCCTATGGCACCCTCAGGTTCAATGAGCCTGAGAGCAGCTACGCCCGATTTGGACTCTACACCTCCAAGACGCTCCTGCTGCCGTTCCTCTATCGCAGGACCACTCAGCAGCAGCCCGTCGCCATCTCGTCGATAGACTTTGGCGCGAGCGAGCAGTCGGCGAGCATCGACCAGAGCGTTCTGGTGCTCCGCCCCGAGCTCAAGCCTTCCAAGGTGACCGACCGCCGCCTCGTATGGACCACCGACAATGCCGATGTGGCTACGGTCAACGGCGGACTGGTCATGCTCAACGGCGTGGGCGAGGCCACCATCACCGCCACCTCGCATGATGGCGGCGCCAAGGCCTCGATACTCATCAAGGCCCCCGCCTCGACGGGCATCTCTCCCCCCGCCCCCCCCGCCACTGCCACCCCTGCCGCCCGCAAGGTCATCGAGGGCAACCGCGTGGTCATCATCAAGGGCGACCACCGCTATAGTCTCGACGGTCAGCAGCAGAGATAGCATCGCCACCGCTATAGTCTCGACGGTCGGCTGCAGAGATAGCATCTCCACCGCTATAGTCTCGACGGTCGGCAGCAGAGATCGCATTACCTTCACCATATTCACCCCACGGCAAGGGCTGGGCACCACATCGGCGTCCAGCCCTTGCTGCGTCTGTAGCCCACATTTCTCTCTCCCTTTGGGCTGAATGTACTCCGCCATCACCGATTATATCTTCGCAGAGTTTGATTTCATCTTCGCAGAGTTTGATTTCATCTTCGCAGAGTTTGATTTCATCTTTTCAGAGTTGGAAATAATCATTGCACAACTTGATTTCACCTTTTCAGGGCATGAGTTTATCTTTACCGTCATCGCGCCGCTCTTTGGCGTGGGCGTGTATTAGACGCTGGCAATTATGACATTACCACTAAAAAATAGCCCGACTTATTTTGCCATCATCCGAAGAATGATTATCTTTGCAACCAATAAAACCTAAATAAAAAATATAGTCAATTAAATCAACATTGTTATGGAAACAACCAATGGGGGTAGCCGTGGCTATCTCGTCAGCATCGTCATGGTGGCAGTGCTTGGCGGATTGCTTTTCGGCTACGACACCGCAGTTATCTCCGGAGCCGAGAAGGGGCTCCAGGCATTCTTTATGGGTGCTACCGATTTCACGTATACCGACTTCTGGCACGGGTTCACCAGCTCGAGCGCGCTCATAGGCTGCATCATCGGCTCTGCGCTTTCGGGTGTGCTTGCCACCGGCCTCGGCCGCAAGCGCACGCTTATCCTTGCCGGTATCATGTTCTTCATCTCAGCGTGGGGGTCCATGTGCCCGGAGAGCATGATACTCCCCGTGGGCAAGCCAGACCTTACGCTGCTGGTGGTGTTCAACATCTACCGCATCATCGGCGGTGTGGGCGTAGGATTGGCTTCGGCCGTGTGCCCCATGTATATCGGCGAGATTGCGCCGAGCCGCATCCGCGGCATGCTGGTCAGCTGGAACCAGTTTGCCATCATCTTCGGTCAGCTGGTGGTCTACTTCGTCAATTTCTTCATCCTCGGCGACCACATCGCACCGCTCATCCAGAGCGTGGGAAGCGGCATGAACGAAATCGTCAATGGCACTGAGGCTGCCTGGGCCATCGAGACGGGCTGGCGCTATATGTTTGGCTCCGAGATGGTGCCCGCCGGACTCTTCGCCGTGCTCATCTGCTTGGTGCCCGAGACTCCGCGCTACCTCGTGATGGTGGGCAAGGACGACAAGGCCGAGCGCGTGCTGGCGCGCATCAACGGTGCCGACGAGGCGCGCCGCGTGCTGGCAGATATCAAGAACACGGTGACCCAGAAGACCGAGCGCATCTTCACCTATGGCGTCATGTGCATCGTGGTGGGCGTCATGCTGTCGGTATTCCAGCAGGCCATAGGCATCAATGCCGTGCTCTACTATGCGCCGCGCATCTATGAGGCGATGGGATTTGACAACCCGATGAAGCTCACCGTCTTCAACGGCGTGCTCAACCTTGGCTTCACCTGCGTGGCTATCTTCACGGTCGAGAAGTTGGGCCGCAAGCCGCTGCTCATCGCCGGCTCGCTCGGTATGGCGCTCGGTGCCATCGGCGTGGCGTTCACCTTCGGCGTGGCTGAGCTCAAACTGCTCTGTATGATTAGCATCATGCTCTACTCGGTGTCCTTCATGTACTCCTGGGGCCCCATCTGCTGGGTGCTCATCGCCGAGGTGTTCCCCAACACCATCCGCGGTGCTGCCGTGGCCATAGCTGTGGCGTTCCAGTGGATTTTCAACTGGATAGTCTCGACCTCCTTTGTACCTATGGCCAACAGCATGGGATATATGTTCACCTACAGCCTCTACGGAGTCATCTGCATCCTCGCCGCCGTCTTCGTATGGCGACTGGTGCCTGAGACCAAGGGCAAGACCCTTGAGGATATGAGCCGCCTGTGGCGCAAGGAGAAGTAGGCGGTCATCTCTGACATTACAAACGACAAAGCGGCGGGAGAAACTGCACTGGTTTCTCCCGCCGCTTTCGACTTTATGGGGGTGGTGATACTACTTGAACAGCTTGAGCGCCTGCTTGACGGCGGGGCTGCTCTCGTTGACCACGTGGAAGTACTCGCTCATATCCCAGAGGTCACGGGCAATGAGCCCTTTGATTTGCAGGCCCAACGTGCGACGCGTGGCGCGCAGCTCCTCGTCATCACGGGGCTTGATATCCTTCTTCCCAGCCTCTTCCTCTATCTGCTCAAAGAGCTCTTGGGGCACTTCAAAGCGGGCGTTGAAGTCGGCAAAGGTGGGGTAACGCTCGCCCAACTCGCGGCGATGACTGTCGAGCCAGGAGACCATAGCCGGAACCACCACGCCGGCTGCCGTAATCTTGCGGTGCAGCTGGCTGTACTGCGTAGTGTCAAGGGGAATGAAGTAGTCGGGCATGATACCGCCGCCGCCATAGACCGTGCGATGCTGGCGCAGCGTCTGGTACTTCAGCGAGTCAGCAAAGTGGATGCTGTCGGCGCTGTAGAACTCGCCGTGCTTGTAGCGGGTGTCGATATCCTTGTTGTAGTCTACCGCGTTGCCCTTGGTGTAAGGCTTCTGGATGCAGCGGCCCGACGGGGTGTAGTAGTGGGCGATGGTAAGACGCATCATCGAACCGTCGGGGAACTCGATGGGGCGCTGGACGAGACCCTTACCAAAGGTGCGACGTCCCACGATGACTCCGCGGTCCTGGTCTTGCAGCGCACCGCTGACGATTTCTGACGCCGAGGCAGAGAACTCGTTGACGAGGACCACTACCTTGATCTTGCGCAGCTTGCCGTTGCCGTCGGCATGATATTCGCGTCGCTTGTCATTGCGTCCTTCGGTATAGACGATGAGGTCGTTTTTGCCCAGAAACTCGTTGACTATCTGCGTGGCGCTCAGCATATAGCCGCCGCCGTTCTCCTGAAGGTCGAGGATAAGGTTCTTCATCCCCTCTTTGTTGAGCTTCTTCACCGCGTCCATGAACTCCTTGTAGGTATATGCCCCGAAACTGCCTATGCGTATATATCCCACCTGTGGACGTATCATATAGGCTGCGTCGATGGTGTTGAGGGGTATCTTGTCGCGCTTCACGTCGAAGTAGAGCACCTCTGCAATGCCTCTGCGCACCACTCCCAGCCGTACCATGGTGCCTCGCTTGCCGCGCAGCCGACGCATGATTTCGCTCTGGTCCATCTTGACGCCGGCTATGGCTGTATCGTTGACGCTGATGATGCGGTCGCCTGCCATGATACCCACCTTCTCTGACGGGCCTTTGACCACGGGCTTGATGACGAGCAGCGTGTCGGCAGAGATGTTGAACTGCACGCCTATGCCGTCAAACGACCCGCCCAGCGATTCGTTGAAGGCGCGCGCCTGCTTGGCTGTCGAGTAGCTCGAGTGTGGATCGAGATTCTCGATCATGCCGCGGATGGCGTCTTCTGCCAGTTTGTTGTCGTCGACCGTGTCCACGTAGAGCGCGCTGATGGCCAAGGCGGCCTTGCGCATCTTGTCGTAAGGATTGTATGTCCCCTTGGCAAACAGGTTTTGAGCCATAAGGGTAGAGGTTATAGCCGACAGGATGGCTATAATCAACATTCGTTTCATAACTATATATAATATAAGGATGTGATTAATCGAGTGGTGCAGAGTCGGGCTCGGGAACGTCTTCTTCGACTACGAGGTTGTCGATAATGAAGTTCTGGCGCTCCATAGTGTTCTTTCCCATGTAGTATTCCAGCAGTTTCTTGACCTGGTCGTTCTTGTGGAGCGTCACCTGTTCAAGTCTGATGTCGGGGCCGATGAAGTGGGCCATCTCCTCGGGGTCTATCTCGCCCAGTCCCTTAAATCGGGTAATCTCGGGCTCAGGTCCCAGCTCGGCGATGGCTGCCAGACGCTCTTCCTCGTTGTAGCAGAACCTTACCACATAGTCCTTGTTGCCCTTGCCGGCAGACTTGCCTTCGGCTTCTACTACCTTCTTGTTCTTTATCTTGTTGCGTTTGTTACGTACTCTGAACAATGGCGTCTGCAGAACATAGACATGGCCCTTCTTGATGAGGTCGGGGAAGAACTGGAGGAAGAAGGTGATGATGAGCAGACGGATGTGCATACCGTCGACATCGGCATCGGTAGCCACGATGACCTTGTTGTAGCGCAAGTCATCAAGTCCCTCCTCGATGTTGAGCGCCGCCTGCAGCAGGTTGAACTCCTCGTTCTCATATACCACCTTCTTGGTGAGTCCGAATGAGTTGAGTGGCTTGCCGCGGAGTGAGAATACCGCTTGGGTGTTGACATCGCGGCACTTGGTGATACTGCCGCTGGCAGAGTCGCCTTCGGTGATGAAGATACTCGATTCCTCCTTGCGCTCGTCCTTGGCGTCAGAGTAGTGTATACGGCAATCGCGCAGCTTGCGGTTGTGCAGATTGGCTTTCTTCGCACGCTCTCGGGCCAGCTTGGTGATACCTGCCATCGACTTGCGCTCGCGTTCGCTCTCCTTGATTTTGTTCTCGATGATTTCGGCCACATCAGTGTGGATGTGCAGATAGTTGTCCACCTCTCTCTTGACGAAGTCGCCCACGCACTTGTTGATAGATTCGCCGTTGGGAGCCATCAGGGTGCTTCCCAACTTAATCTTTGTCTGACTCTCAAACACCGGTTCCTCCACGTTGATGGCGATGGCAGCCACCAGACCATTACGGATATCGGTGTATTCATAGTTCTTGTTGAAAAACTCTTTGATGGTGCGGGCAATATGTTCCTTAAACGCCGACTGGTGAGTACCTCCCTGCGTGGTATGTTGGCCATTGACAAACGAGTAGTACTCTTCGCCATACTGGTTGGTATGGGTAAAAGCTATTTCGAGGTCCTCGTTCTTGATGCGGATGATGGGGTAGAGGCCCTCGACGGTCATGTTGTCGGTCAGCAGGTCTTCCAGTCCGTTTCGACTGCGTATGCGTCGGCCGTTATACATGATGGTAAGCCCCGAACTCAAGTAGGTGTAGTTGCGGAGCATGGTCTCGACGATATCATCGTGGTACGAGTAGTTCTTGAAGAGGGTGTTGTCGGGCTCGAAGTAGATGTAAGTACCGTGTTCGTCCTGAGTCTCTTCGGTGGTGTCGCTCTTGAGGATGCCACGCTCAAAGACCAGACTGCGCACGAGTCCGTCGCGATAGGAGCGTACCTCGAAGCGGCTGCTCAGTGCGTTCACCGCCTTGGCACCTACGCCGTTGAGGCCCACGCTCTTCTTGAAGGCTTTGGAGTCATACTTGCCGCCGGTGTTGAGCACGCTCACTGCCTCTACGAGTTTGCCTTGGGGGATGCCGCGGCCATAGTCGCGCACGCTCACACGCAGATTGTCCATGACATCGACCTCGATGCGGTCGCCCGCCTTCATCTTGAACTCGTCTATAGAGTTGTCTATGATTTCTTTGAGCAGTACATAGATGCCGTCTTCGGCAAGATTGCCGTCGCCCAGACGACCGATATACATACCGGGACGCGTGCGCACGTGCTCCATGTCAGAGAGATGGCGTATATTGTCGTCGGTATAGTCGACGGGGGCTTCGTTCTGTCCGTCCACGACGGGCAATGTCTCTTTTTCGTCTTCTTTCATCATTCTATTGTTTTGCGGTAACAGCGGCGGCGCTTATGGTTGGTAGGAGCTAATGGACCCCACTGGCTCTGCACACCCTCGTTAGACTCCATTTCTACCTGGCTCTCGCCCCACTTGAAGCCGTAGGCCTGGTAGCGGGGGATGAGGTCGGCAAAGAGCAGCGCGTTGGCTCCCTTGGCACGGTATTCGGGCAGAAATCCCATCAACAGCAGGTCCACGCCTTCGGTCTTGTGGAACTTTATAGCACGCAGCAGGTGGTACCAACCGAAGGGGAAGAGGCGGCCGCGACGGCATTTCTGCAGCGCGCGGGAAAGCGAGGGGATGGTTATGCCCATTCCGGCCATCTTGTTGTCGTTGTTGCCGTCTTCGATGACCGTGATGAGGCTCAGGTCAGCCAGTGGCAGATACATTTTTATGTATTGTTCTATCTGCCGGTCGGTAAGTTGGGAGAAGCCATAGAGGTCTTTGTAGGTCTCGTTGACCAGTTCAAAGAGCTTGCGGCCATATCCGCCCTTGAATATGTCCTTGCGGGTGAGCTTGCGCACGTGCAGATTGTAGCGTTTCTCAATCATCTGCGCTATCTTTGAGTATTTCTCCGGTATCTGGTCGGGCACTTCGAGGAAATACTCCACATAGTCGTTGTCCTTGCTCCATCCCTCAAGACGCTCCATGTGCTCGGGGTAGTAAGGGTAGTTGTAGATGGTGGGCATGGTACCCAGTTTGTCGAAACCCATGGTGAGCATACCCTCGGGGTCCATGTCGGTGAAGCCCAGCGGACCCACGATGCTCTTCATGCCTTTCTCGCGACCATAGTCTTCGACAGCCTGGAGCAGTGCGCGCGTCACCTCGATGTCGTCGACGAAGTCTATCCATCCGAAGCGCACGTCCTGGCGGTCCCAGCGCTCGTTGGCACGGTGGTTGATGATGGCTGCTACGCGGCCCACCAGGCGTCCGTCGCGATAGGCAAGGTAGTATTCGGCTTCGCAGAAGTCGAAGGCGGCATTGCGGTCGCGGCTCAAAGTGTTGAATTCATCGCTGTAGAGGTTGGGCACGTCATAGGCGTTGCCGGCATATAAATCGTAATGGAAATCGATGAAAGTACGGAGGTCTTTCTTGTTTTCCACACGCTTGATTACTATATTTGACATATTATTATGGTGGATATCATTAATATGCAAAAATAGTAAATTAAACGGAGATTGCTGCAGAAAATTATCAGATTTTTTCGCAGACGAGCAAAATATGGCTGCCGTCGCGCTGGGTAGTGCCGAAGATATAGGTGGTCCCGCCGTCTTTCAGGCGCAGCCGTTGGCGCAGTTGGACGGCGCTGAGCGGCATGTTGCGTACCGTGATGTTGGCGCGGTCTATGCCGTCGAGGGCACGGCGCAGCTGTTTGCGGTTGAGGGTGGTTGTGGCGGTGGTGTGGGAGCCGCGACCCGGAAAGTGGGCTATGGCTTCGCTGCCTATAAAGAGGTTGGAGTTTTGGGCTATCATCCTTGTCTGGTACCGTTGGCATACCTGTGCCATCAGTCCCGACTTCATTACCGATGCGTTGGGTTCATAGAGATACATCCCCTCGCCAGCCGGAATGTCGAGATAGCGCGGCTGCGAGTCGTCGGGGGTGAAGACGCACACCTGGCGGTCGTTCACGCAGTACACGGTGGGCACACCCTTGCTCTCTGCCGAGCATACGAGCAGCAGTTCCTTGCACTCGCCGCCCACCGAGACGATGTGTACCTCGCTCACGCAGCCCAAGGCTCTCACCGCCTCGTGCCAGTCGAGCATGGGCGAGAGCTTCACCATCACCCATCTGCCTTTGGCGCATAGGGTGGGGGCAAGCCCGAGCACATCGGGCGTACAGTCGGCGATGGCGTAGGTGCGGTCGCCGGCGGCGTCGCGTCGGGCGGGGTCTATGTATATCAGCGTCTGTGGGGCGATGGCGTCGAGTGCCTGTTCTGCCTCGGTACACATCACCGTGGCTGTGCGCCCGAGCACCGAGAGATTGTGGCGCATCAGCTCACACAGCTCCTCGTTGCGCTCCACATAGGTGGCGCTTCTGAATGTGGTCGAGAGTGCCAGAAAGTCTATGCCGAAACCGCCTGTGAGGTCGGTCATCGACGCGCGGTCGCCCTCGGCGATGAGGCGGCGTGCCACGCGCAGTTTGTAGTGGGCTGCCGTTTGCGACGAGCATTGCTCCATTGACAGATGCACGGGATAACGTATGCCCTCGATGCGTGCCAGCAGCGGCAGTTTGGCTGCCGCCACCTGCCGCCCCCGTATCTGGTCGAGCGCCCAGGGCATATCCACCTCGGGATGCTTGCTCCCCATGAGTGCCAGTTGCCTTACATCGTCGCCGGCATGGTCGCGCACAAACTGCAGTGTCTTTTCGTCCACTCTCTTGGTCATGTTATCTCTGTCAGGGGGATGGGTTATGGATGTCCGTCGCTCTTCTTGACCAGTCGTCTGAAGTTCTTGATGCGGTGGAAGGTCAGCATATTGGCGTCGTGACCGCTGTGAGCGAGTTCGCCGTCGGGACCTTCGTATGCGGTGCGCGATACGTAGATGATGTCATTGCCCTCGGTCATCCAGTCGATATACTGGAAGGCGTGGCGTTTCATGTCGGGATGGGCGAGCAACGTGGCGTGGCGCGTCCATTCACGCAGGTCGGGCGAACTGATGAGTACCACGTAGTTGCGCACGTACAGACCGGTGGCTGAACCTTCTCCCTCGGGCGCGGCGTTGACCAGACTCCAGTAGCGATGGGTGAGCGAGTCGTAGCGGATGGTAAACTTCTTGCAGCCGCCAGGCATATCCACCAGGTCTTTGTCGTCAAACGACAGTTCGCGGCAGTCGTCGCTTACCTTGATTATCGCTGCCTTCTCGGTCACTCCGTTGGGCGTGTTGGCTCTCATCACGTCTACCATATTTCCGTCAGGGCCTACCACGGCGTTGCCGTCCAGCCATCCGTAGACCTTCTCCTTGAGATGGGGCATGGCGTGCAGGTTTACCGAGCGTGTCCAGTTGGAGGCTTCGAGCAGGTCGGCGCCCACGGGCACCGATATCATCATGGCGCTATACCGCATGGGCCATGTAGTAGCGGGTGCTTTGGCATATTCTATGGCCTTCCATATCTTTCCCTGATGCACCACCACGGGAGAGGGGGCGCTGTGGTATTCGCCCTCGGCGAGCAGACCATGGTGGCTGTCGCTCGGAGTGGTCCACGACTTGCCGTCGGTAGAGCGGCGTACGACCAGGTTGCCATACTCACGGTCTGTACCGATGAGGTAGAGCGTGTCTGATATGCAGAATACTGACGACCAGAACTGCCCTTTGACCACCGACTGTCTTTCCCATGTCAGTCCGCGGTCTTCCGACTTGTATACCTCTGTATTATATTCCGTCTGGCCGTTGGCAAAGAGGTCGTGGGTGGCTATGTAGTCACCGTTGGACATGATGCAGATGGAGGGCGAGCCCACATACATGCCTTTGCTTGCAGGGTGATAGCAAATGGTTACTCCGGGTGCCGAAGCCCACATCCAGGAGAGGTGCAGCAGGCACCCTAAGAGAAGCACAGTTCTACGTATTGTCTTCATTAGGTTTATGTTTTGTATCCACAAAATTACGCAAACTATCGCGGAGAACAAAGAAATGTGGGTAGAAACTAAAATAGTTGACGGAATATTTGTCGATTACGTTGTCTTTTCATATATTTGCAGCTATAAAACCATACAGGGCATAAGCGTACTGCCTGCAACCTATATAAAAACGACTAAAGTCAGTCTAAATAATAAAACCAATGCAATTATGAAAAAATCATTACTCATTGCCGCTATGTTCGGCATGTCTGTTGCTGCAAGTGCCCAGCAGACCTTCACCCACATTACCATCAAGAGTGGGTTCAACCAGGACGTCATCTGCGAGGATAAAGATCGTATCACCGAGACTACCACCTAGTCCGATGCACCCGACCTGCAGGGCATCGACGGCTCAGGCTTCGCCTTCTTCACCACCAGCGTGCAGACCAATGGTGCCATGTGTGGCGACGACGGTTTGTTCAAGTCTTCACGCACCGGCGCCACCTTCAAGGTGATGCCCACCCAGCTCAATGCGCTTGTGCTCAAAGGCACCAAGAAGACCACTATTGCTGGCAACTCTGTCGTCATCCCCGGTAGCGTGGTTCAGGGCGAGCTCGTCTTTGAGACTCCTATCAAGGCCAAGTCCATCTATGTCGTGGGAACCAGCGCCGACGGCGACAGCAAAATCAAGGTGACCATCAACTATACCGACAACACCACCGCCGATGGCAGTATCACCATGTACGACTGGGGTAGCAGTTCCTCGGCTGCCAACCAGGCAGCCGTAGTGACCAGCCTGGGCCGTATCGCCACCAAGAAGAACTGGGCAGGTGATGCTGGAAAGATAGATGCCTATGTCTTCAAGCTCTATGAGTCTGCGGTCAACACCGACAATACCAAGACCATCAAGAGCGTTACCGTCGAGCAGACTTCCGATGACCGCAGCGTAGCCATCTTCGCCGTTTCTACCAGCAACGATGTTGTGGCCAACGGCATCGGCGAGGTAGAGGCCCCCTCGGCTGTCGCTGCCTTCTACACCCTTGACGGTGTGCGTGTGGCAGAGCCCGTTCGCGGCGTGACCATCGTCAAGTACACCAACGGCGTAACCCGTAAAATCGTCAAGAAGTAATACCTTATTAATATATACGCGCACGCGAGAGCCGCGTGCGCCGACTGACAGAAAGAGCGGATGCAGCTACCTGCATCCGCTCTTGTTATATTGTCTGGCGTTAGTTTCCTATTTCTTTTTCTTGAAGAGGCCCTTCACCTTGTTCACTGCACCCTTGGCGGCATCACCCACCTTGGCACCGGCACTCTTTCCGGCATCTTCTTTCACGCTCTTTGCGGTGGGCACACCACCCTTTACACTCGGAGTTGCCGATGGTGGATAGCCTGCCAGTTCGCCGAAGTACTTGTAGAGGCGGTCGTCTTCATTCTTGTCGCCCGATGTGGTCTTTACCTTTGACTTCTGGACACCATATCGGGGATGGCTCAACTCTATTTCTATAGGCGTAGACTTGCTGTCGAGAATGATGGTGACCTTGTATTTGTTGTTCTTGTCTTCCTTTTCGCTGATGACGAATACCTCTTTGTTGCCACCCTTCTTGTAGCTTTGGATGTCAAAGCAGGGGTCGCTGTCACCGTCCATCCAGAACAGTTTCTTGTTGCGGTCAATCACGTTGCGTCCGAAGTCTGTGTACAGCAGCTGGATTTGTGCTGATGCGCCTACAGCCATGGTAAAAAGCGCCAGCATTACTAATAATCTCTTTTTCATAATGTTTGTGTTAGTTAATAATTAAGACAATGTCCGCTGCAAATTTAATAAAATATCTCGTCAACGCAATGCCTGTCGCCGTTTTTTTTAGGGTATAAAAAAAAGATACCTTGTCTCCCGACAAGGTACCCTTCATTTCTAAAAAATAAAACCTATATAAAAAATTGTCTATTGAAGTCTAAACTTGAGTGAGTTCTTAAGGTTGTTGGTGCCATTGCCAACGAGAGCCACAAACTCTCCGTCTTCGGCAGTCCAGCTCTGAGTCTTGTCGTTGTAGAAGCTCAGTGCCTTGACGTCGATGGTAATGTTCACCTGGCGGGTTTCACCTGGCTGGAGATAGACCTTGTCAAAGCCTTTCAGCTCTTTGTAGGGGCGCTCCAGCGAACTCTCTTTGTCGTGGATGTACAGCTGCACCACCTCGGCGCCAGCGCGTCGGCCGGTGTTGGTTACATCTACGGTGAATGTTATCTTGCCGTCGCGACTCATGGTGGTCTTGTCTGCACGCAGGTTGGCTATCTTGAACTGTGTATAGCTCAGTCCGTAGCCGAATGCAAACAGCGGTGTGGTCTTGGCATGGTCTACCCAGCGGTAACCCACATAGAGACCCTCCTTGTATTCGCGGTCGATAATCTTCTTGTCCTTGCGCCATGTGCCGGGATAGGTGTTCAGCGCATGAGCACCTACATCCTCCAGCTTGGCGGGCATGGTGAAGGGCAGCTTGCCCGATGGGTTGGCGTCGCCAGCGAGTACGGCTGCCAGGGCGTTGCCTGCCTCTGAGCCCAGGAACCATGCCTGTACGATGGCGGGAACCTTGGCGTGCCAGGGCATTGCCACGGCGTTGCCCGATACGTTGACGTATACCATATTCTTGTTTACGGCTGCCAGAGCCTCTATCAGCTCGTTCTGTCCGTAAGGCAGTTCCAGACCCTTGCGGTCATAGCCTTCGGCGTCCTGGCCGTCACACTTGTTGAGTCCGCCCACGAAGATGACGTAGTCGGCACCCTTGGCCTTCTCTATGGCTTCGCGTTTCAGCTCTTCGGCAGGGCGGTTGTCGCGCAGGTCTGTATTGAAGCGGTAGCCCGAATAGCTCACGATGGTGTCGCCCACATATCCGCGGGCATAGTCTATCTGTACCTTGTTGCCCAGACGAGCCTTGAGTCCATCGAGAGGACTTACCTCGCGCTGTACCTTCAGTGATGAAGAACCACCACCTACGGTCATGGGCTTTATGGCGTTCTCTCCTACCACCAGAATGCGCTTTGCGTTGGCGTTGAGGGGCAACAGCGAGCGCTTGTTCTGCAGCAGAACGATACCCTCTTCACCTATCTTGCGAGCCACATCGTAGTGGGCTTCAGAGCACATGAAACCGTAAGCGCGGTGACGGTTCATGGTTGTGCGGAAGTGCAGTCTCAGCACGCGGCGAACCTTCTCGTCGAGGTCTTTCATGCTGTATTTGCCTGAGAGGATGCCCTCCTTGTAGGGACGCGCCAGGTAGTAGTACTCATAGGCGTTGTCCTTGCCCTTGGCGAGACCGTCGGTGTGGGTACCGAACTCCATGTCCAGACCATACTTCACGGCGTCGTCGGTAGTGGTGTGCACGCCCCAGTCGGTCATGGCTACACCGTCAAACTTCCAGTCACCTTTCAGTATCTTGTTGACCAGCACGTCGTTGGCGCAGCAGGGCTGGTTGTTGTAGAGGTTATAGGCACACATTACTGCCCATACCTTGCCTTCTTCCACGGCAGCCTTGAAGGCGGGGAGGTAAATCTCGTGCAGCGCACGGTCGCTTACCACCACATTGTAGCGTTTGCGGAAAGCCTCTTCATTGTTCAGCGCAAAGTGCTTGGCACATGCGGCAGTACCGGTACTCTGGATGCCCTGGATATAGGGAACTACCATGCGCGAGGCGAGGAACGGGTCTTCGCCGAGGTACTCGAAGTTGCGGCCGCCGATGGGCGAGCGATAGATATTCATGCCGGGGCCCAGCACCACATCCTTGCTGCGATAGCGGGCTTCTTCGCCCAGGCTTACGCCATAGTCGCCGGCAAGTGCGGGATTCCATGTGGCGGCAAGACAGGTAAGTGCGGGGAAAGCCACACAAGAGTCATTGGTCTGTCCGGCGTCGTGCCACTTGTCCCACAGTGTGTTGGGGCGTATACCATGAGGGCCGTCGTCGGTCCAGAGGTCTGGAATGCCCAGTCTGGGCACGCCTGCTGCCGAGAACTTGCTCTGTGCATGGATGACGGCTATCTTTTCATCGAGGGTCATGCGGCTGAGCACGTCATCGATGCGTTGTTCCACAGGTTTGGTTTCATCAAGATAGGTCGGAAGCGTCTGCGCTCCGGCGTTCATTCCAATTAAGAGTAAACACGATATTAGCAGCTTTTTCATATACATTATTATATTAATTGCTGCAAAGTTACCACAAATCCTTGACATGTACACATAATTAATGATAAATCTTTGTGCATAAGGTCATTTTTGTCATCTTTTTTGCGCAAAAGTTGAGCCGGGTCGGGCTTTTCTTCGTTTTTTCCCTACTTTCCTCCGCAGTGAGGGCAGGCGTCTCTGCCAGGATATCTTGTAAAAATGCCATTCTGCAGCACAAAGTTGCGCTTTTCTTTCCATGGATAGGCAGAAAATAGTAATTTTGTACACTATAGTTAGTCATTACCATCATGTCTGCGAGCCACCCGACGCAGACCACAAACCTGATAGAGATGAAAAAATTACTGATTACACTCGTTGCTATGATGTTTGTCAACGCCATACCCACCCATGCACAGCGCCAGACCACGCGTGGCATAGGTGTCTACCCAGGCCGCCAGTCTGAGAGTTTCGCCCCCACGCTCCGCCGTAACTTCGACTACCGCAATACGGCTCTCCACCGCATGGTCTATCATTCTTCATCACTCGATGCCAACCTCACCGGACAGCTCGTCACCGACGGTACCGTATACAGGGGCGAGCCTTGCCGTCTGCAGGTGTCTATGCCCGACGGCGTGGTGGCGCGCCGCGATGCCGAGAAACTGCTCGACGGCAACGTGCATACCCGTCTGATGGTCAAGGGCGAAGATACCTTCGTGCAGTTTGACTGGACGGCGATGGATGTAGACATCGATGCCTTCGACATCCTCGCCGAACCCGTCTATCAGCCCGGCCGGGGCACCGGAGGCTACGCCATAGACTTCCTTGCCTCCAACGACGGCAAGACATGGACCCTCGTGGGCGGAGAGCGGGGTGACGGCATGCCCGGCGAGCCCACCCGACACACCGGAAGCAACGACCCCAACAAGCAGGAAGACCCCGTGCGGCTGCCCATGCGACTGGTCAAGAAGCAGATACCCTTCTCCAAGCCCGGACGCTACTCCCATCTGCGCATAAGACTCCACATGACGGGCTGCACCTACTGGCGGTTCTACGAGGCACGACCCATGCGCCACGGCCGTGAGCAGCTGGCGCTGCCCTCATCCTGTTATACCAGTGCGTGGATGAGTGCCGGAGGTGCCGACGAGTGGCTCATGGTCGACCTGGGCACGCCGGTGATAGCCGACCGCGTGGTGATGCACTGGATACACCCCGCCCGCCGTGGCGAGATACTCGTCTCCAAAGACGGCGACCAGTGGCAGCAGATAGGCGACCTGGGCCGCATCAAGGTCAAGGGTGGCGTGCAGACTCTTCGCCATCATTTCACCGCCCGCTATGTCAAACTCATGATGCGCCAGCCCGACCCGTCGGGCCACTATGCGCTGAGCGAACTCCAGGTGATGGGGCGCGGAGGTCTCTCTGCCATACCCGCCGAGCGGCAGGGTATGGTCCACGGCCGATACTACCTCAACGGAGGCGATTGGAGGCTCTTCCGCGACGGGGCGGCTGACTCTGTCCTTGCCACGGTGCCCGCCACAGCCCTGCAGAGTTATATTAATATAGGTGCGGTGCCCAATACCAACCACGCCGACAACCTGCGCATGGTTTCAGAGTCGTTTTTCCATTCCGACTTTACCTATACCACCATCTTCGACGCCCCGGCCGAGTACGAGGGGCGCCATGTGTTCCTCAACTTCGATGGTATCAACTGGAAAGCCTCTGTCCGCCTCAACGGCCATGACCTCGGGCGCATAGAGGGAGCCTTCATGCGTGGACGCTTCGATGTGACCGGCTGTCTCCTGCCCACGGGCAACCGCCTCGAGGTGAGGGTGGAACGCCCCGCCCACTTTGGCGCAGTCAAGCAGAAGACCACCGAGAGCACCGACATGAACGGCGGCGTGCTGGGAGCCGACAACCCCACCTTCCATGCTTCGATAGGATGGGACTGGATGACCTCTACGCCCGGCCGCGAGACCGGCATCTGGAACGACGTCTACCTGAGTGCCAATGGTGGCGTGAGCCTGGCAGACCCGCTGGTAGACAGTCGCATAGACCCCGCCGACTCGCTCGCCACGATGACCCCCAAGGTGTGGGTCACCAACCACCGCGACACCGCCGTGGTGGCTACGCTGCGCGGATGGATAGGGGCGATAGACTTTGCCCGACAGGTGACGCTCCAGCCCCGCGAGAGCCGCGAGGTGACTTTCTCGCCCGACGAGTTTGCCCAACTGCAGCGCCAGCCCATGCACCTCTGGTGGCCCGTGGGCTATGGCAAGCCCCACCTCTACCGTGCCGGTTTTGCCCTTCTTGAGGGTAGTGAGCAGATAGACTCGCTCCACTACCAGGTTGGCATACGACAGATGACCTACAAGGAGATGGGCACCCGTCTGCAGTTCTTTGTCAACCACCGCCGTGTGGTTCCGCTGGGCGGCAACTGGGGTTTCTCCGAGACCAACCTCTGCTACCGAGGCAGAGAGTACGACCGCGCGGTGAGGTATCACAAGGAGATGAACTTCAATATGATACGCAACTGGGTAGGACAGACCGGCGACCGCGAACTCTATGAAGCCTGCGACCGCCATGGTCTGCTGCTCTGGCAAGACTTCTGGCTCGCCAACCCCTGGGACGGCCCCGACCCTTATGACAACCGTCTCTTCATGGCCAATGCCGAAGACTATATCCGCCGCATCCGCCGCCACGCCTCGATAGCCATCTACGTGGGCCGCAACGAAGGCTATCCGCCTGCCGAGCTCGACAGCGCCCTGCGCCGCCAGGTAGACCTGCTCCATCCGGGCTTGGGCTACATCTCCAGTTCTGCCGACGACGGTGTGTCGGGTCATGGCCCCTACCGGGCGGTCGAAGCCGAAGAATACTTTACCAGCCAGAGTCACCGACTGCACTCCGAGCGCGGTATGCCCAATATTCCCACCATCGAGAGCCTGCGACGCATGCTCAGCCCAGCCGACCTCTGGCCTATCGGTGAGGGATGGGCGCAGCACGACTTCACCCAGAAGGGCGCGCAGCGGGGCTCGACATTCCTGGATATGATGCAGCGCCGTTTCGGACCCGCCGCCGACGCACGCCAGTTTGCCGAGTGGGCACAGTGGATCAACTACGACGGCTATCGCGCCATGTACGAGTCGGCGCAGCAAGATAGACAGGGACTGCTCATCTGGATGTCGCATCCGGCATGGCCGTCGATGGTATGGCAGACCTACGACTACTATCTCGAGCCTACGGCTGCCTACTTCGGAGCCCGCAAGGCGTGTGAGCCGCTCCACATCATGTACAACGCCCATACCCGCAAGGTGCAGGTGGTCAACATCACCCCCGTCACCCACTGCGACATGGAGGCGCTGATAGAGACGATAGACATGCGGGGCAGGGTGATACGCACCGACTCGCTATGGGTAGACGCCTATGCCGACGCCACCACCGATGTGGCGGCTGTGCGCATGCCCGACAGCCTCTCGGTGGGCTATCTCCGGCTGAGACTCTACGAGAGGGGGTATCTGCGCTCAGACAACTTCTACGTACAGGCAGCCACCCCCGAGTGTTACAGCGCGCTGAAGCATCTGCCCGTGACACGCCTTACGCTCCGCGAGAATTTCAGCCGACAGGGCGAAACCTGGCATGGACAACTGACGGTGACCAACACCTCCGACACGCCCACACTCATGATACGCCTCTGCCTCAAGGGCGACGACGGCGAGCAGATACTGCCCGTGGTCTATAGCGACAACTACTTCGCGCTGATGCCGGGCGAGAGCCGCGATGTCACGGTGGAGTTTGCCGACGAAGACCGCCGCGACAGCCAGCCCCACATCGAGGTAAGTGCCTTCAACGGCAAGGCAGAATAGCCCGCAGCCCAAGCCGCAACAGCTGGCGACAAGGCTGGCTGCATCCAAGCCACCGCGCGCTGCCGTTAAGCCACCGCACGCCACAAGCAAGCCATTGCACCAACCCCGACCATCATCGCCAGGGTCGGTGCAATGGCTTTCTTTATGCCGGCGGTCGAGTAGGGCGCCGCCGCGATGGTCATGGGCGGCTCGTATCGGTAGGCACGAGGGCTCGTGACATAAGAAACGTGAGCTCGTGACTTATGATACGTGGGCTCGTGTCAATAGTTACGAGCCGGCAAAGGTGGTCTCGGCTTGACGGTTGGTGGCTTCGGGATGGTCGAGAGGGGCTGCCTAACCTCGTAGGAGCCAGCGCAGAAGGGGGTTCCTTAAAAATATTGCGCGCGAGAGTAATAAAAAAGGCAATCTCTTGCGTCAATTCTCAGATATTTTATATCTTTGCAACGTAAGAAATAAAAAATAAAACCTAAACATACGTATTGAGTATGAACAAACATTTGTTGTTGGGCTTTGACGTGGGCAGCAGCTCGGTCAAGGCTTCTCTGGTAGATGTCAACTCCGGAGAGTGTGTGGCTACGGCTTTCTACCCCGAGCACGAAGCACCGATTAAATCAATCAGAAACGGTTGGGCTGAGCAAGACCCTGAAATGTGGTGGGCCAATGCCAAACTGGCGCTTGCCCGCATCATGGCCGAGAGTGGCGCCAAGGGCGACGACATCCGGGCGATTGGCATCTCTTATCAGATGCATGGTCTGGTGTGTGTCGACAAGGCACAACGGCCCGTGCGCGACGCCATTATTTGGTGCGATTCGCGTGCTGTACCCTATGGAGAGAGGGCTTTTGCCGACCTGGGCAGCGACCGCTGTCTGTCGCATCTGCTCAACTCGCCCGGCAACTTCACCGCCGCCAAACTGGCGTGGGTCAAGGACAACGAGCCCGAGGTCTATGAGCGTATATACAAGGTGATGCTGCCCGGCGACTACCTCGCCATGAAGCTCAGCGGCGTCATCAACACCACCGTATCGGGTCTCTCCGAGGGTATGTTCTGGGATTTTCAGGCCCACGCTGTCGCCGGCTTCCTCCTCGATTACTATGGTTTCGACAGAGACATCCTCGCCGACATCGTGCCTACCTTCGATGTGCAGAGCCGCGTGAGCCGTGAGGTGGCTGACGAGCTGGGACTCAGCGAAGGTACGCCTATCAGCTACCGCGCTGGCGACCAGCCCAACAACGCGCTCAGTCTGAATGTCTTCAATCCCGGCGAGATAGCCTCAACGGCTGGTACGTCGGGTGTAGTGTATGGAGTGTTAGGCGATGTTAATTATGATAAAAAGAGTAGGGTAAATACCTTCGCGCATGTTAATTATACTGAGGACCTCACGCGTCTGGGCGTGCTCCTGTGTATCAACGGCACCGGCATCCTCAATGCGTGGATGCGCCGCAACGTGGCTCCCCAGGGCATCTCTTATGCCGACATGAACGCGATGGCTGAAGGTGTGGCACCAGGTGCCGACGGACTGCGCATCATCCCCTTCGGCAATGGTGCCGAGCGGGTGCTGGAGAACCGGGAGGTGGGATGCTCCATCCACGGCATCGATTTCAACCACCATACACAGGCTCATCTGGTGCGCGCTGCCCAGGAAGGCATCGTATTCAGCTTCTGCTACGGCATGGAGGTGATGGCAGAGATGGGCATGGACATCCGCAAGATACACGCGGGAAAGGCGAATATGTTCCTGAGCCCGGTATTCCGCGAGGCGCTCGCCACCACCTCGGGAGCGACCATCGAACTCTATGAGACCGACGGCAGCGTGGGCGCCGCAAAGGGTGCCGGCATGGGCTGCGGCATCTACAGCAGTCACGAAGAGGCGTTTGCTACCTTGCGCAGGCTTGCCGTGATTGAGCCCGATGAACAGAAACGTGCGCAGTATGCACAGGCTTATGCCGAATGGAAAGGTATATTGCTACCAATGACATGACAATCTAAATATAATAAAACTTATATGTACTAATTATGGCAAAAGAGTATTTTCCACAGATTGGCAAAATCCCCTTTGAGGGCACTGCCAGCAAGAACCCTATGGCTTTTCACTACTACGACCAAAACAAAGTAGTTGCAGGTAAGAAAATGAAGGACTGGTTGAAGTTCGCAATGGCGTGGTGGCACACTCTGGGCGGCGCAAGCGGTGACCAGTTTGGCGGACAGACACGCTCCTACGAGTGGGACAAGGCCGACAGCGCTCTGCAGCGCGCCAAGGACAAGATGGACGCAGGCTTTGAAATCATGGAGAAGCTGGGCATCCACTATTTCTGCTTCCACGATGTGGACCTCATCGACCCCGCCGACGATATCGACGAATACGAGGCCAACATGAAGGCCATCACCGACTATGCGCTCGAAAAGATGGCTGCCGCCGACGACATCCGTCTGCTCTGGGGTACTGCCAACGTATTCAGCGACAAGCGCTATATGAACGGTGCTGCCACCAATCCCAACTTCGATGTAGTGGCTCGCGCTGCCGTGCAAATCAAGAACGCCATCGACGCCACCATCAAACTGGGTGGTCAGAATTACGTGTTCTGGGGTGGACGCGAGGGTTATATGAGCCTGCTCAACACCGATATGAAGCGTGAGAAGGAACATCTGGCTCAGATGCTTACCGCTGCACGCGACTATGCCCGCGCCAAGGGGTTCACCGGCACCTTCCTCATCGAACCCAAGCCCATGGAGCCTACCAAGCACCAGTATGATGTCGATGTAGAGACGGTAGTAGGCTTCCTGCGCGCTCACAACCTGCAGGACGACTTCAAGGTAAACATCGAGGTCAACCACGCCACACTCGCCGGCCATACCTTTGAGCATGAACTGGCTGTTGCCGTCGACAACGGCATGCTGGGCAGCATCGATGCCAACCGTGGCGACGCCCAGAACGGATGGGACACCGATCAGTTCCCCATCGACAACTTCGAACTCACTCAGGCCATGATGCAGATTATCCGCAACGGTGGTCTCGGCAACGGTGGCTCTAACTTCGACGCCAAGCTGCGCCGTAACTCTACCGACCCCGAGGATATCTTCATCGCCCACATCAGTGGTATGGACGCTATGGCTCGTGCGCTCGAGAACGCAGCCGAAATCCTCGAAAACAGCGAGCTGCCCCGCATGGTCAAGGAGCGTTACGCTTCGTTTGACAGTGGCAAGGGCAAGGACTTCGAGGATGGCAAACTCTCGCTTGAGGACCTCGTGGCTTACGCCAAGGAGCACGGTGAGCCTGCCCAAATCTCGGGTAAGCAGGAACTCTATGAAACCATCGTAGCACTCAACTGTAAATAACTATGATATAGGCAATATTAAGGCTACACAATTACACTTTTTTCATAAATGTGCCGTCAGCAGAACGTGAGTTTAGCTGGCGGCTTTTCTTTTAGATGCATTTGGAAGCGTGGGGGTGACCTTGGCGCGCAGGGTGATGACATGGGGCATCGTTGGGAGGAACTTGGTGAGCGAGGGGATGGTATGTGGCATCGCTGGGATGAGCTTGGCGTGCGCTGGGATGGCTGCTGGCGGTGGCAAACAAACAAGCGGTGGGGCAGAAACCAGATGTGTGTCTGGAGTCTGCCCCACCGCTGTTTTATCGATGAAATCGGTGATTTTTGTTGTTATCTTGGCGTTTCCGTCAGTGTCACTGGGCCTATCAGACCTGAAGGCTGCAACTTGGAATCTTTCTTGTAGAAAGGATAGGAGGTATAGGTGTAACGCTTGGGACAATCGGGCTGCTGGTCGCCGATGATGCGATTGCGCCAGAGGGTGGTGACGCGTATCTCGATGTCATTGTTGCCACGACGTAGGGCGTCGGTAATCTCGGTAGAGAACGGTGCGCGCCAGAGTATGCCCATGTTCTTGCCATTGACGATGACCTCTGCCAGTGCGCTCATCTGCCCGAGGTTTATCCAGAGCCGCTTGCCGTGTATCTGGGCTTTGGTGAGCTTCACAGAGTTGCGGTATGTGGCGGTGCCGGCGAAGTAGCGGATGCCCGCGTCGTCGCTCTCGCTGAGCGAGCGCAACTGCGCCATCGTGGTCTGTGCCGGTGCGCCTCTGTCGGGCTGGAAGGTCACGGTCCAGGGGCCCTCGAGCGTGGCGGCGACGGTCTGGGCGTCGACTTTGACAGCCTCTGCCGCCGTGGGGTCGCTCTCGGTGCGGAAGACGATGAAGTAGGCTTCGCCGGGGTTCATCTGCAGACTTACCTGGGTATAACCAGCAGCGGGGGTGTAGTCTACTGCACTCACCTCGCCCGTCTCGGGATGCCACAAGTAAGGCTTCATGCCCGTCACCCTGAACCTCGCGTCAAGAGAGCGTGTCTGGTAGCTGCGGTTGTTGACCCAGTATATCTCTGCCTGTGGCGTCTGTCGGTGTACGAAGCGCAGGCTGTCCATGTGGTCACAGTAGAAATCGGGCGCGATGCCCCATGCGGCGAGGGCGTCGGCGATGCTGGCGCTCTCCTTGACATTGGGACGGTTGGCATCCCATATCTCGGCTACCAGGCGGTCAAACTCTGCCTTGTCATCGTTGAGGCTGAGCACTGCCTGGGGTCTTGCGCCGCAGAGTTTCATGCCCTTGTCGACCATCGCGGCGATGTGGCGCAGCGCAGGAACGGTCATACGCTGGGTGTTGGCGTCGAGGGCGAGCACCTGGTAGGTCATCCCCGATGGCGTGGTTATCTTGCCGTCGCTGCAGGTCAACTGCTCCGTCAGCGCGGGTGTGTTGACATAGTCGTAAGACGCTGTCGGCGGAACCTGGGGCTGGTTGGCGTAGAAGAGTCCGGTAACATTGTTGTCGTCGCCATAGTAGTAGGCTACGTCGGCGACATATCTGCCCTGCTGGAGCATATAACTGGTGCGCGAGAGATAGTCTACCCACGGGCGGGCTTGCTCTGCCCAAGTCTCGTGACGGTGGAACCACTGTCCGTAGACCTCCAGTCCCTCTCCCGGAACCTTGGTATCTATCGGCTGATGGGCACTGTCGTGGATGACGATACGGTTGACGCCGCTGGCGAATTCGAGGTCGGCGACAGGCTTGAGCAGGTTGGGCGTGAGGGAATAAGCCAGTCCGTCGCCGTCCAGTCCGTTGGATGTAAGGGATTCGGCGGCGACCAGATTCTGACCATAGATGTGAGCCACAGACGCCGATTCGCGTATGTCACCTTGCTTGCCGGTCTCGCCGCGGTCATTCATGTGCATCACGGGTTCACTCGCCCACATCGCACCCATAGGGATAGTGCAGTATTGCTTGACAGCCATGCCGTCGGCTTCATAGACGCGGCACGACTCGTGGCTCTCGAAGTAGGTACCCATATCCCGCGCCTTCATGGTGTCGGCTACCTGGCGGTAGAGGTTCTGCTCGATGAGCTCTCCGATGGTTCGGCGCCAGTCGAAGAGGAACCGGTCGGTCTTTTCGCTGCTCTCTACGATGGTTCCCGCCAATGCCGGCATCCACGGCAGCAGTTCGTAGCCGCGTCGGGCTTTGAACTCTTCTGCCATTCGTGGCGTCCAGTTGGCTATTCCTGCCTCATAACTGTCGATGAGCAGGTTCTGGAGTCCGCGTTTGCCCATCATGCCGCGCGAGGCGTCGACATAAGTGGCGAGATAGGTGCTTATATATCGCTGCACAGCCTCTGCCGACATCTTGTCGACCTCGAGTCCGGTCGCCTCGGGCGACGCGGGATGGTTCATCTTGCCCGTGAGCGAGTAGCCGAAGCGCAGTATGCGCCAGCGGCCCATCGGCGCTTTCCACGTGAGCCTTCCGGTGCTGTCGGTGAGATGAGTGAGGTCTATCACATCAGTCAGCGCCGTGGCCTTGTCGGTCTCTGGCGTGGGGTAGAGCGGCAGGTCGACCGGCGTGCCGAACGCGGCTTTCTCTTCGGCATGGTTCACGCGGAAGGAGGTAAACAGGTTGAGCTCGCTGATGGCGAGTGGACGGCGGTCGGTTTTCCATACCACTCTGAAGTAGCGCGCCGTGGTCGGCGTGATGTCCACGGTGGTCAGCGGAGCACCTCCAAGCACCAGGTCGCATACCTTGGTGAAGTGCAGACCATCATTGCTTGCTTCCAACCATTTGGTCGGCGCGGGCCGCTTGTTGCGCCACTGACTGTGCTGACGCCCGTCGCCCATAGCCAATGCCCTGATGGTGTATGCCTTGTCGAGTTCTATCTTTATCCAAGCCACCTTGCCGGTGCTGTCGGCAGTCAGCTTCTGCGTCTTTGCCATGTCGCCGTCGGTGAGCATGGTCAGGTCTATCGCGCCGTTGCTCGCCGTCGCCTTCGCGCCCATCTCTCCGAGCGCCATCTCGCCGTTGGTCCTCACAGCCACCACGGCGATGTCCTTGTAGTAGGTCTTGCTTGACGCGGTGCCCCTCGCCCTGATGTTCTGGAAGGCTCCGCTCACGCTGTAGGGTTCAGGCAGCGTCATGTTGATGGTCTTGCCTCCCTTGACGGTGACCTCCCTCCATACCAGTTTCTTCATGGCGTCGCAGGGCTTCACCCACGGTCCTCCCGTGTTACTCCACCCCGGCGTGGCGGTCATCGTCGCTTCCATGCCGAGCGAGTCTGCCAACGCCACAGCATACGCATAGCACTCTTTCCATTCGGGTGTCATGTAGATGATGCGTTGTGGCACCACCTGTGGTGTCTTCTTTCCGGCGTCGAAGATATGGATGCCGCCGAGTCCTGCCCGATTCATCCATTCGAGGTCCTTGCGGATGCCGTCGCGGGATATGTTGCCGTTCATCCAGTGCCACCACACGCGCGGGCGGGCGCTCTGTGGCGGATTTATAAATCCCTCCTTCAGTACATCGGTTTGTGCCGCTGCGCCTATCGTTATCGAGGCCAGCGCCGTAAGCATGATGTTTCTTTTCCAGTTCATAGTGGTTATGTTGTTGTTTGTTCTTGTTTTCCGATTGATTACCCTGTCTTGCGTCGGGGGTATCTCCGCACTCGTGGTGATGACCATTGCGTTCGTGGAGATGACCTTCGCGCTCTTGGAGATGACCTTCGCGCTCGTGGAGATGACCTTTGCACTCGTGGTGATGACCATTGCGCTCTTGGAGATTGCCGTCGCTCCCGTGGAGATTGTCGTCGCTTCCGCCGCGCTTGCCCTTTATTTATATAAGGTGATGGTGACGGGCCCCAAGAGTCCTGCGGGCATCAGTATGTTCTTGGTTTTCTTGCTCCAGGGATACGAGGTCCACGTGTAGGTTGTCTCCCCGGCCTTGGCGAGTTTGTCGCCGCAGATGCGGTTCTTCCATGGGTTGGTTACGCGTATCTCCAGCGTGTTTTCGCCCGACTTCACCGCCGCCGAGATGTCGATGGAATGGGGCGAAAACCACGTTAATCCGCAGTATTTGCCGTTGACCCAAACCTCAGCCATATAGTTGACCGTGCCCAAGTCTATCCGGTAAGTCTGGGCACTGTCGACAGCGCCGAGGAAGAAACGGTTGTGATAGGCGGCGGTGCCCGAGAAGTATTTTATTGCCCGAGCCTCGGTCGGGTTGGCTATGGCGAGCGTGGTGTCGATATACGACTTGAGCGAGTCCATCACGATGGCGTCTGGCGTGCCCATCTTCCGTCCGAATACCACGCGCCATGGACTGGCTATCGTGTCACTTCTGAGCGGCAGAGACTCCGTTGCGTGGTGACGCAGACGCTTGTCGGCCTCGCCGCTGAAGACGACAAACAGCGCATCTGCCGACTTCAAATCCATTTCCACGTAGGTCGAGCGGCTGCCAGTCATGTAGGTCACGTCGCTGATTTCGCCTGTCACGGCGTTCCATATCTGTGGCTTGCGCCCAGTGGTCCTGAACTCAAACCAATCGTGCATATCGCTCTTCGAACGGTTGTTGACCCAGTAAATCTCAGCATCTCCAGTGGTGCGGTGTACGTAGCGGATGCTGTCCATGTGCGTGCAGCGGAAGTCGGGCACATCGAGCAGCGAGTCGATGGCATGGCGGGTCGAGCCGGTGTCGACGATGTTGTCACGCTTGCCACTCCAGAGGTCGTCGGCGATGCGGTCAAACTCAGCCGAGTCTGTCTTCAGCCCCATAGCCCGTGCCGGACGCCGCCCCACGATGGTCGCCCCCTGGTCTGCCAGCCTCTTCACGGCTTGCAGCGACGCCAGAGAGAGTCGGTCCGAGGTACCTCCAAGCACCAGCATGCGGTAGCGGCTGCCGCCCGGAGTCACGAGCCGGCCGCCGTCTGTATCGAGGTGGTGGCAGAGGATGTCGCTGTTGATGAAATCCATGTTACAGCTCGATGGAATGGCTGGTTTCTGCTTGTCGAAGAGTGCCGTAGCGTTGGCTTCATCGCCATAGAAGTAGGCGACATCAGCCACATTGTTGCCCTGTTGCAGCATATAACTGCTGCGAGCCATATAGTCTGTCCAGCCACGAGCCTGCTCGGCCCAGGTGCTCAGCCGGTTGAACCACATGCCATAGATGTCGAGACTCAGACCCGGCACCATGCTGTCGATGGGCTGGTGGGCACTCTCGTGGATGACGATGCGGTTGACGCCACAGGCAAATTCGAGGTCGGCAATGCGCTTGAGCATAGCCGGATAGAGCCCGTAGACCAGACTGTCGCCCTGTGACGGGCCGTAAGCCGTAAACGACTCTGCCGCCACCTGCTTGCGCCCGAATACATGGGCAGCCGAAGCCGACTCCATGAGGTCTGCCTGCATTTCGAGGAACATTTTCTGGGTGAAATCAAGTGTCTGCGTGCGTGCCCACATTGCCGCCATCGGTATATCGGCCTTACACTTGGGTGCCAGTCCATCGCCGACAAACGGGCGACTGTTTTCCATGGCTTCAAAGTAAGTGGTGAGACCCAGCTTATGGGCTATGCGCCCAACCTGACCATAGAGATTGTCGGTGATGAGCTCGCCCAGCGTCAGGCGCCAGTCGTCGAGAAACCTGTCTGACGCCTCTGCCGACCCGATTACCTCGCCTGCCAGTGCCGGAAGGTAGGGCAGCAGGTCATATCCGCGCCTGCTCCTGAACTCCTCACGCATGTGGCGGGTCCAGGTGGCATATCCCGCTTCATAACTGTCTATGAGTAGACCGTTGACCACGCGCCCTATCATGCTGTCGCCCACCACGCAGCGGTAGGTGTCTATGTATGCCTCCATGTAGCGGCGCACGGCGGTCGAGTCGAGTTTGTCTACCTCCAGTCCGGTCGCTTCGGGCGACGCCGGATGGTTGGTCTTGCCCGTCAGTGAGTAGCCGAAGCGGTATATTCGCCATCGTCCCTCGGGAGCCTGCCAGCTGAGCCGCCCCTGAGCGTCCATATATCGGGTGAGGTCGATGACGCTGTCCAGCCCCGTGGCATGGCTGCCGGTGTGGGTGGGGTAGTCGATGAGACGCAGCGGACCGCCAAAGCCAGCCTTTTCCTCGCTGTGGTTGACGCGACTCTCTGTGCTGAGCGTAAACTCGCTGATTGTCGCTGGTCGGGCATTGGGCTGGTAGACCAGACGGAAATATCGTGCCTCGGTAGGTGGCAGAGAGAGGGTGAGGCGGGGCGTGGCGCCGTTGGGCACGTTGCATACGCGCCGCCACTCACGGCCGTCGTCGCTGGCTTCGAGGTATTTGGTGGGGTTGTTGGGGTATTTCTCCCATGCGCCCAGCAGATGCGAGTCGGCTATGGTCATCGACCTGATGGTGCGGGGGCTGTCCAGTTCCACTTGTATCCAAGCCTGCTTCTTCCGCGGCCCTATTGCGAAGGTGTGGGTGAAGTCGCCGTCGTAGAGGTGGCTGCCGTTGATGCTGCCTTCCGACGTGGTGATGCGCTTTACCATGCTTGCCATCCCCACGGCATCGTCTGCCACCGGCACCGCGATGACATACAGGTCTTTATAATATGGTGTCTGCTTTACGCCCTTGCCCTTGTTGCGATAATTCTGGTATTCTCCGCTGTGGGTGTAGGGTGCGGGCAGCGCCATGCTCGTGAGGGTGCCGCCGTTGATAACGGTGTCGCGCCACTCTATGCGTTTCATGGCGTCGTCGGGCGTTACCCATGGACCTCCGGTGTTGCTCCAGCCGGGTGCCGAGGGCAGCACGATGTCCATGCCGAGCGAGTCTGCCAGCCCTACGGCCAGCCTCAGACAGTCGTTCCACTCGGGTGTCATGTATTTCACGCGTTGCGGCACTATCTGTGGTGTGTTCAGTCCGGCGTCGAAGAGGTGCACACCGCTGATACCCACACGGTGCATCCACTCGAGGTCCTTGCGGATGCCGTCGGGGGTGATGTTACCGTTCAGCCAGTGCCACCACACCTGAGGGCGAGCCTCATGTGGAGGGTTCAAAAAGCCCGATTTCATCGAACTTGTCTGCCCCTGTACGAGCAGTGAGCCACACAGTGCCAGCAGAGTCATTGCAGAGCGTATCATTCCAATTATTAGGGTTTGTATGGTATATGTCTATTGCTTTCAGGAATAAAAAGATATGCAATATTACCAATAAAAACCAAGATACGCAAGAAAAGACGGCAAAAGTTGTTGTTTATCTGCGTCTTGCCATTCTCTTTGTGCGCTTGGGAGTGGCCTTGGGACGGGGCTCCATGCCCGGCACATCGCGCGTGATGGTGGCTCTGACGATGCGCACGTCGGTGAGCGGACGGTCATTGGTGTCGCGCTCCACCGCCTGTATCTTCTCGACCACATCCATGCCCTCTGTCACCTCGCCAAACACCGTATAGGCACCGTCGAGATGGGGTGTGCCGCCCAGGGTGGTATAGACGCGCTCCATCTCAGGACTCATGGTGATGCTGTCGCCGAAGAGCTGTTTCAGGTTCTGCCGTCCGCGCTCCAGGGTGGTCTCGTCGCACACCTTGCCATAGACGATATAGAACTGGGTGCTGCTCGAGCGTCGCTCGGGGTTGGTCTTGTCGCCCTCGCGGGCAGCCGCCAGTGCGCCGCGCTTGTGGAAAATCTGCGGCAGCCGTATCTCGGCGGGCAGGGTATAGTCGAGCGAGGTGTTGCCCAGCAGTTCGCCGGCGGGGGCATGCTTACTGCGCGGGTCGCCCGCCTGTATCATGAAGTCGGGGATGACGCGGTGGAAGAGCAGCGAGTCATAGAAGTGGTGGGTACGGATGAGCTTGAGAAAGTTGTCACGGTGCTGCGGCGTCTCATTGTAGAGCTGCAGACGGAAGTTGCCTATAGTGGTCTCGATGAGCACTTCGGGGCGCTGCGACGTAGCGGGCGCTGTCTGCGCCTTGGCGCCGAGGGCTGCCATGAGCAGCGCCAGGGTAGAGATGAGGGTCTTCTTCATATCAGTAGTTGTGCGGTTATCGTTTGT
Source organism: Prevotella sp. P4-51 (assembly GCF_002251455.1). NCBI lineage: Bacteria > Pseudomonadati > Bacteroidota > Bacteroidia > Bacteroidales > Prevotellaceae > Prevotella > Prevotella sp. P4-51. The sequence goes on along the minus strand of NZ_NPJM01000040.1, from coordinate 17,799 downwards.
TTTCGTCCATTTTATCGCAGTCGATGCGCTCGAGACACCAGAGGAAGGCGTCGGCCATGCGCTGGTCTTCGTGGTCGAAGTGGCCGCCCTTGTTCCATGCGAGCGTGGTGCTGCCGGAGCCCAGCTGTGCCTTGAGCCGCTCGTGGTGGCGGCGTATGCAGTCGCCCACGGCGGCCATGCGCTGGTTGCGGGCATGCTCTTCGCGGTCGCCCAGGCTCATGTATACCTTGCGTGCCATGCTGGGGTGGCTGTCGGCATAGTTGTCCCAGTCCTTTATCCACACCGAGGGCGAGGCTGCCGCCACTGCGTCGAAGAGAGGACACTCCGATGCCGCCCAGAGACTGAAGAGTCCGCCCAGAGAGTAGCCTCCGAGGATACAGGGCAGCTGTCCATACCTATTATATATATAGGGCAGCAGCCGGCGGGTCACATAGCCGAGCGTATCTATGGCGTGACGCCCCACCTCGGGGTCTCTCGCCACTGCCTCGTCGGCCCAGGGCATGAGGGAGAGTGCCCACTGCTGCAGGTCGATGCCCACAAAGACAAAGCCCATCTGGGAGCCTTGCTCTATGAGGCTCAGTTCGCTGTCTATGGTCTTGCGCTCGTGGCGGGCGGTCAGCTGTATGAGCACCGCCTTGGGTGTGCCTGCCGTGTGGATGAGACAGGGCTGGCTGTCGATGTCCAATGCTTTCATTTCGGTCCTTTTCTATATAAACGACGAAAGGGTTGGAAATATTATGTGCGACCGCCAAAAAACATTCTTGCCCAATGTGGCTATAGTCATGTGCTGTGACTTTCCTATGTACAGGACTGTTCAAAGTGTCGCATTGCTCAACCAAAACACGATGAAAACGGGAAAAATAGAGGATATGTCTAAAAAGTGTACTTGTATAAGAAAAATGACCAAATGACGCATAAAAATCATATTAAAACCAAAATTACGGACAAAATGACCAAATGGGAGATGCGCGCAGATTATTTTCTTGTGGTGCGCGAGATTTCCCATTACCTTTGCAACAATCAAGCAAGCCACTCAGCGTGGACAAAAAATTGTAAAGGATAATCCCGCAACGGGAAAGACCATTAAGGAAAAAGAAAACCATCAAAACGCAAGAGTTATGTACTCAAAATTCGACAATCTGGACATCACAGTGGATTCTTCGGTGAAGAACATCACCCGCACAGCCTGCATGTATCTCTCCGAGGCCATCGAGCACGGCATCATGCTGTCAGAGAATCCTACAGCCAATATCGTGATCTATGACGACCGCATAGATTTTGGCATGTGTATGAACCCTACCATGGACATGATGAACGAGGCTTACTTCCCCAACTTCTATGTGGAGAACGACAGCATCGTCTATCGTTTCGCGGGTAACGCTGACTGTGAGGTGACCGACCAGACCATCGACTACGTAGGCGCCTATGCGCCCATGACCAGCGAGGACAACCACGTGTTCAACATGATTTACTCCAAGTACGCATAAAAATCTAACTTAATAGAAAATAGCCGTCTTATACAGACATACACATTCTTTATATAAATACCCAAAGAGCCGGAGGCATCTGATAGAAGATTCCCTTTTGGCTCTTTTTTTTGTCCATACCTGTTGATGTGCGTAGCGCACTCATTGATATTACTTTCATGTCAATATTTCCATAATTTGAGGTTCTATATGAGTGATTTGCGCCCTGCAATAACTAAATAGAACTTGTCATTAACCGATAACCAAGCTATAGTATGTTTGTTTTTTCCCATGCGGTTTTATTTTATTGTCATATAGCGTTTGTCGTCATAGAAGGTCGTCATAACATCATCCCAGTCACACCCACTTGTGCTGACAGGCAGGGCGGAGTCAACATAAAATCCCCGGACTGCCTGTTGTGGGCTGTCCGGGGATTGCTGTGTGGTCAGTGATGTGCGGTGTGAGCGCAGTCACTCACTATTCGTTATGCTCTTCTATGGCTTTGAGCCTGTGGCGACACTCCTCGAGAATGTCCGTGAGCGCCTCTACGGTGTCAGCCCTGAGCATGGCTATGCGCGTCTGCTTGAAATCGGGTATGCCCTTGAATATGGGACTTGCCGCGAGATGCCGGCGGGTGTGGAGTATGCCCCTGTATTCGTCAATGCGCTCCACGTTGATGCGCAACTGCTCCTTGAGTACGTCAATCTTCTCGTCGAGCGTCAGCGTGTCGCGTCCCTCGCGTATATCCTGGAATATCCATGGGCGGCCGAAGGTGGCGCGGCCTATCATCACGGCATCCACGCCATAGTCGTCGAACGCGCGTCGTGCCGACTCAGGCGAGTCGATGTCGCCGTTGCCGATGATGGGTATATGTATGCGCGGGTTGCGCTTCACCTCGCCTATGAGAGACCAGTCGGCCTGTCCGGTGTACATCTGGCTGCGTGTGCGGCCGTGGATGGTGAGCGCCTGTATGCCGCAGTCCTGCAGCTGCTCAGCCAGTTGGGTGATGATGAGGTTGTCGCTGTCCCATCCCAGTCGGGTCTTGACCGTCACGGGCACGTTGACCGCCTTGACCACCTCGCGCGTGATTTCGAGCATGAGCGGCACATTGCGCAGCATGCCGGCTCCGGCGCCTTTGCCCGCCACCTTCTTGACGGGGCATCCGAAGTTGATGTCTATCACGTCGGGCTTGGCCTCTTCCACTATCTTGGCAGCCTCGACCATCGAGGCGGTGTCTCGGCCGTAAATCTGTATGCCCACGGGCCGTTCTTCGTCGTGCAGCACCATCTTGTTGAGCGTGGAGCGTATCGAGCGGATGATGGCCTCTGCCGATACGAACTCGGTATATACCATGGCGGCGCCAAACCGCTTGCAGAGCATGCGGAAGCCTATGTCGGTGACGTCTTCCATCGGCGCCAGAAAGAGTGGGCGTGTGCCCAGGTCTATATTTCCTATTTTCATAACTTACTTATTTGAGCAGATGATACATTCCGCCGGCGAGCGACCTTACCACGCCCTTCATCTCGAGCGTGAAGAGCAGTGCCGAGAGGCGCGATATGGGTATGCCGGTCTTGACGGTGAGCAGGTTGACCTGCAGGTCGTTGGTGGCGCTGAGCACGTCGACGACGGTCTGCTCCTCTGCCGAGAGGTCGGGAAACAGCTGCCGCTCAATGCCCATGCGCGTGGCTTCGAGCAGCCTGTGGTCGTTCCAGTTGACGGCATTGACAAAGTCCTCGGCCGAGGTAATGAGTCCAGCGCCGTTGTCGCGTATCAGGTTGTTGCATCCGCGACATTCCTCGACATCCACCGGACCGGGGAAGGCAAACACGTCGCGGCCGTAGTTCTGGGCGATGTCGCAGGTGATGAGTCCGCCGCCCTTGGCAGCGCTCTGGATGAGCAGGGTGGCATCGGCCATGCCCGCCACGATGCGGTTGCGCCTTACGAAGTTCATCTTGTCGGCACGCGTCTGGGTCATAAACTCGGTGACGAGTCCGCCCTGGTGCAGCATCTGCACCGCCGTGTCGCGGTGGGCGGTGGGGTAGAGGTCGTCGAGCCCGTGTGCCAGCACGCCCACAGTCTCAAAGCCCTGCTGGAGCGCCTGGCGGTGGGCACAGATGTCTACGCCGTAAGCCAGTCCGCTCACGATGAGCACGCGCGGACACAGCTGTCGCAGGTCGGCGACAAAGCGGCGTATGATGTCCTGTCCGTAGACCGTGCAGCGGCGCGTGCCCACGATGTTGATGACGCGCTGCTGGTTGAGGTCGGCATTGCCCTTGTAGTAGAGCACCAGCGGCGCGTCGGGGCAGTCGTTGAGTCGCTGCGGATAGTCGCTGCTGCCATAGCAGAGCACCCTTACGCCATGCTCCATGGCCCACGCATACTCTACCTCGGCACGATGGGCGGCGTCGCCGCTGTTGCGGAAAGCCTCTACCAGCCTGGGCGAGGCGTCGGGCACCAGTTGGCGTATGTCGGCGCTATGCTCCATGATGGCCGTGGCAGACCCTGCCCGGCGCAGGAGGTCGAGCATGCCCGCCATGTTGTAGAAGCCTATGCGGGTGAGGGTGATGGCGTGGATGACGTCTTGCTCGTGGCTCATGGGTGCGTGCTGTCGTTGAGATAGGGGGCAAAAGCCTTGTCGTACTCGTCGCTTGTGCCCAAGCGGCCGTTGATGAGCACCGCCAGTTCGACGGTGGCACGGAAGCAGAGGCGTTCGTCGCTGGCGCGGAAGATGTCGTGGTCGAACACCCAGCGTATGCCTTCCTTGCGCAAGGCCAACCGGGAGATGAGCACGTCGTCGCATCTGAGCGGCTGCTTGTACTGCAGGTTCATGCGCGCCACTACGGCGTCGATGCCGCGGCTGTGCATCTCGGCAAAGCTCAGCCCCGTGTGCTTCAGGAAGAGGTGGCGGGTGTGCTCGGTATAGTGCAGATAGTTGGCATTGTTGACGATGCCCTGGATGTCGCACTCGTAGTCTCTCACTTCCATGCGGGTCTCAAAGATATACTTCTTTATCATTGTCTTATGGGTTGTATGCTGTTTGTCTATAATGGTGACAGTGTTGGGGGCGGTTTCGGCCCATTTCATCGGGCTTTCAGATACTCGTAGCCGAAACGGCAGCGCAGACAGTCGCGGCGGTCGCAGTAGGCCGACTTCAACTGGATGAGCGCCTGGGAGTCGCCTGCATTCTCGACCTCCAGTCCGCACTCGCGCCAGAGCCTCACGATGTGGTTGTTTTCGGCGTGGGCCTGTTCGAGCAGACTGAAGGCGCGGTCGCAGAGCGCCTCGTTGCCCTTGTAGCGCCCGTAGGCGAAGAGCAGGGGAATGACGGTGTTGATGATGAGCAGATTGATGGAGAAGGGCGACATCTGCTTGTCGTTGCTCTCGGCTTCGGAGCCAAAGGTGTAATGGGTCTTCCAGTAGGGGGTGACAGATGTGTGCAGCGCCTCGGCCAACTGGGCGACGGTGGTACACTCGAGTATGCGGCTCAGCCCTGCCTGGCGCGAGAAGTAGAGCTGCGCCAGCTGCGAGATGCGTATGTGGGGGAAGTTCTGTGGTCGCAGCCGCAGAAACTTCCATAGATGGTGGTCCATAGGCGTAAGGCCGAACTTGTGGGCGAGGTAGCGGTACTCGCTGCGCAGTCGGCAGCAGTAGTCGTCGTGGTTGGCGCTGTCGCGATAACGCTCCGGGACGGCTTCAGGGGCGAGCAGCCCGGCTTGGCCCATAAACATGGCTTCTACTTGGAAAAGGTCGTCGCGATGGTGGGCCACATCGTTCAGCGGGATGTGGTATGCCCAGGTCTCAAAGGCGTCGCCATTGACGCCGAAACCGTAGTTGCGCGCCAGCGTGACGAAGTAGGCTGCTTCCCACGAGCCGTTGCATCGCTTCAGCCGTTGTCCTATGGCTTCGGTCTTCTGTTCCAGCCGCTCGGTCTGCAGTGCGCTCATCCAGCTGTGTACGGTGAGGCGGCTCAGCGACGGAATGATGTGGTAACAGGGTGGGTATTTGTCGGTGGCGGCGAGCTCGGTATAGCGCATACTGATGTCCTGGGGCACGCTGAGCTGGAGCTGCGGCGGGCGCTCTCCGCTCTCGGTCACCACATCGGTGTCTACCGTCTCGGCTATATGCAGTATCACGTTGTTGTATCGTGCATCGCGCTGATGGCCATGCTGATACCAGTCGGAAGAACGGGTATGGATTTCGATGTTGCCCACCCACAGGGTGCCGTCGATGCGTATCTTGGCGTTGAAGAAGTCGGGTCCGGCATTGTTGTTGTGCAGTCCCGGGTCTATCACCTCGACCTCCAGCCCGTCGGTGGTGGAGAGATGGCCTAACGGAAACATCTTGTGTTTCCATACATAGTGCAGCAGTTGTTCCATTGGCGTGAGCAAAATACTTATCGTGCAAAAATACGATTTTTTTCGCAAACGCCCGTTGGATGTGGATGAAAATATGCTGTGCGCCATCAAACTAATCACTTTTCGCCGCCCCGTCGGCTGCGGCGGGAGGGGTGGGGGCGTGTCATGGCGACGCCCCTTGGCGATAGCGGAGCGGTCGGCAGGGCGGCCGTCGCTACGGCAGTTTCGGCCTCTGCGTCCTCTTAAATCACGTTAACAGCAGCCCTCTATATATATAATAAGGTAAAAATGCTGCTGTGGGAGGTAAAAAATCGTGACCAATGGCGGATTATCCCAAATTTTATGTTTAACTTTGCCCTTGATGCCCACAAGCCATCGCACGCAAAGCGCGGTGACGGGCGGGACAAACAGAACAAACAGCAAGCAAGATATGAAAATAGCACTTATCGGCTACGGTAAGATGGGGCACATGATAGAAGAGATTGCCCGTCAACGCGGCCACGAGATTGTAAGCATTATCGATGTCAACAACCAAGACGATTTCGACTCGCCTGAGTTCGCTTCGGCCGACGTGGCCATCGAGTTCACCAATCCTACTGCCGCCTATGGCAACTACCTCAAGGCGTTCAGCCATGGCGTGAAGGTGGTGAGCGGCTCTACAGGCTGGATGAAAGACCATAAGGACGATGTGGTCAACCTGACCAAGGACGGCGCCAACACCCTCTTCTGGGCTTCCAACTTCAGCATCGGCGTGGCCATCTTCTCGGCCGTCAACCGCTATCTGGCCAAGATTATGAACCAGTTTGACGAGTACAATGTGTGCATGCAGGAAACCCACCACGTGCACAAACTCGACGCCCCCAGCGGCACCGCCATCACTCTGGCAGAGGACATCATCGACAACATAGACCGCAAGAAGGACTGGAAACGCGGTGTGACTTACTGGACCGAGGACGGCCACCAGGACGAAGGTGACGGCAACATCACCGACGAGGACCTGGTCATCAACTGCGTGCGCGACGGCGAGGTGCCCGGCATCCATACCGTCATCTACGACTCTGAGGCCGACATGATAAGCATCGAGCACAGCGCCCACTCGCGCAAGGGCTTCGCCCTCGGTGCCGTGCTGGCTGCCGAGTTTACCGCCCAGCACAGCGGACTGCTCACTACTTCAGACCTCTTCAAATTCTAAACGACTATGATAGACAAGACAAAAGCCAAACTCAATATGAAAGTGCAGTGGACCAAGTTTGTGGTTGTACTGGCACTGTATCTTCTCTTTCTCGTATGGGTGAAATCGTGGCTCGGCCTGGTGGTTGTGCCCTTCATCTTTGATGTGTATATCACCAAGAAGATACGCTGGCAGTGGTGGCGTGATGCCGAGGCTCCTGTGAGGTTTGTGATGAGTTGGGTCGACGCCCTCGTGTTTGCACTGGTGGCTGTCTACTTCATCAACCTCTTCTTCTTCCAGAACTATGTCATCCCCTCTTCTTCGCTTGAGAAGAGTCTGCTCACGGGCGACTATCTCTTTGTGAGCAAGGTGAGCTATGGCCCCCGCATCCCGCAGACCCCGCTCACCATGCCTCTCACCCAGCACACGCTGCCCGTAATCAATACCAACAGCTACATCTCCTGGCCCCACTGGGACTATCGCCGCGTGAAGGGCTTGGGCCATGTGGAGCTCAATGACATCGTGGTGTTCAACTATCCTGCCGGCGACAGCATCCTCACCGAAGAGCGCTATTCCACCCAGTACTACTCTATGGTCTACGGCTTCGGCGCCAACCTCTATGAGCAGAAGTACGGTGCCACGCCCGATGTGAGCAGCATGAACCCTATGGAGCAGCGCCGCTACTATGGTGAAATCTACGGGCTGGGCCGCCACTATCTGGCCAGCATGCCCACGGATTTTGGCGACATCAGCAGCCGTCCTACCGACCGTCGTGAGAACTATGTGAAGCGCTGTGTGGGATTGCCCGGACAGACCCTCCAAATCAAGAACCATATCGTCTATCTCGACGGCAAGGCCAACAAGGAGCCCGACAATGTGCAGTATGCCTATGCGGTAGCCCTGAAGCCGGGCAAGGAAATCCCCGACGAGATGCTGCAGCAGCTGGGTATCTCTATGGAAGACCTGCTGTCGCTCAACCAGAACGGATATATGCCCCTCACGGCCCGTGCCGTCAAGGCGCTGCGTGAGCGCAAGGATCTGGTAGACTCCGTGGTGTTCTACAACGACCCCTCGACCTTCGAACTCTATCCTAAGAACGCCTACACCGGATGGACCCGCGACAACTATGGTCCCGTGTGGATTCCTAAGAAGGGCGCGAGCATCCAGCTGACCCTGAAGAATCTGCCCATCTATGAGCGCTGCATCAAGGTGTATGAAGACAACGACCTGCGCGTCGACGACCGAGGCCGCATCTTCATCAACGGCAAGCAGGCCAAGAGCTATACCTTCAAGATGGACTACTACTGGATGATGGGCGACAACCGTCACAACTCGGAAGACTCGCGCTACTGGGGATTTGTGCCCGAAGACCACGTGGTGGGCAAGCCCATCTTCATCTGGTGGAGCTCTGACCCCGACCGTAAGGGCTTCGGCGGCATACGATGGAGCCGTCTGTTCCGTTGGGTAGATAACATCAAGTAAGTAGGACTATGAGCGGCACTGTCAAAACCCTATTGATTGTGGCAGCGGCAGCAGTGCTGCTCTTCCTGTTTCGTGTGTCTGTATGTACCATCTACACCATCCCCGACAACACGCTCGCCCCTGCCGTGAAGCAGGGCGACAGAGTGCTGGTAAATCGCTGGAGCTATGGACTGCGTGTGGGTGGCAACGACTGGATAAGCTACTGCCGTATAGCCCGTAAAACGGTAGAAAAGGGCGATTTCATCGCTTTCGATGCGCCTGTCTCTTCTGCTGCAAAGAGGGCTGTAATGATGGGTAGAGTAGTGGCTGTGCCCGGCGATACGGTCAAGATTGACGGCCAGATGTATGTCATCCCGCGTGGATGCCAGGTGTGTACCTGTGGCTGCATGTCGTCATGCATCGTCAACCCCAACCAGCATGGCGGCGATATGCTCGTCGCCGAGAGCGACATCATCGGCAGAGCCACCTCGGTCATCTACAATTTCAACAATTATTATTTCGACAACTCGCGATGGTTTCTCCCGATACGCTGACACCAGCCCTTCTTTCCACCACTTATTTCGGTCCGATACAATGGTATCAGAAACTCCACCGGCATAAGCCCTGTCTGATAGAGCGGCATGAGAGTTTCATCAAGCAGACCTACCGCAACCGCATGGTCATCGCCACGGCCAATGGCGCGCAGACGCTCTCTATCCCCGTGACCCACGACGACTCGATGCTTATCACCGATATCCGTATCTCTGACCACGCCAACTGGCGGCATGTGCACTGGAACGCCCTCGCTTCGGCCTACGGCGAGAGTGCTTTCTTTGAGTATTATCAGGATGACATCCGTCCCTTCTTCGAGCAGAAGTGGGAGTTTCTGTATGACTTCAACGAGGCCATCATGTACAAGATGATAGAGCTGCTCGACCTGCGTGTGGATGTGGGTGCCACCGAGAGCTATATCAAAACAGAAACTCACGATAATGCCGATGCTATCGGTGATTATCGTGAGTCTATACGTCCGAAGAAGCCGCTGCCTGATGCGGCTTTCTGTCCTCAGCGTTATTATCAGGTCTATGCCCAGCGGCATGGATTCATTCCTAATCTGAGCATCCTCGACCTCCTCTTCAACCAGGGCAACGAGTCGATACTCTATCTCTGATACCTTATTTATATATAAGCGTGGTGAGCTGCGTAGGGTCAAAGACCGTCTGCGCCACCTGCTGTATGTCGGCGGCGGTAACGCTGTCTATCTGGGCAAACAGCCGCTCGGTGTCCTTCTCCCAACCATAATGGAGGAAGCTCTTGGCAAAATCGAGGGCAAAGTTCTCCCTGTTGTCGCAGGCGATGCCTATCTGCCCCTTCAACTGGCGCTTGGCGTTGGCGAGCTGGGTCTCGGTGAGGCTGTGGTCGCACACGCGGTTGAGCTCGCTCCTCACCAGGCGCATACAGCGCTTCACGTCGTGAGGGTCGCAGCCGAAATAGGTGGCCCACATGCCTGTGTCGCCATAGCAGACCATCGAACTCTCCACGGTGTAGACCAGTCCGTGGCGCTCGCGCAATGCCATGTTCAGGCGGGCATTCATGCCCGGTCCACCCAGGATGTTGTTGAGCACAAAGAGCGCTATGCGTCTTGGGTCGTGGATGTCGAAGGTGCGGTTGCCCATCATCACGTGGGCCTGGTGGGTATGGCGCTCGCTCACGATGGTCTGACCCGTAAGCGGCTGCATGAATGGCGATGGAATGGGCGAAAATGGCTTGCGCTGGGTACCCTTGGCAGCTACCGTGCAGTCCATAGCCTTGCACAGCATACGGGTGAGTCGGCCGAAGTCTATGTCGCCGTAAGCGAAGAAGATGGCGCGGTCGGCACGGTAATGCTCGCGCGTGAAGCGGAGCGCATCGGCGGTGGTGAAGCGTCTCACCCTGTCGGCATTGCCCAGGATGTTGTGGCCCACGGGATGCCCGGCGAAGACCAGGTTCTCAAACTCGTCGTAGATGAGTTCGGCGGGGCTGTCGTGATAACTCTCTATCTCGTCGCAGATAATCTCCACCTCCTTGTCTATCTCGTGCTGGGGATAGACCGAATGGAAAACCATGTCGGAGAGCAAGTCCACCGCCCGCGCAAGATGGTCGTTCATCACGGCGGCATAGAAGAAAGTGTCTTCCTTATTGGTGAATGCGTTGAGGTCGCCGCCCACGCGCTCAAGAGCGTTGATGATGTGGCACGCCTTGCGCCGCTCAGTGCCCTTGAAGGTGACGTGCTCGCAGAAATGGGCGATTCCTTCGTCATCTTTGGCTTCGTGGCGCGAGCCTGCAGCCACGCCATATCCGCAGAAAACTACCCGTGACGCCGAGGGGCGGTGTATCACCCTCAGACCATTCGACAGAGTGCATGAGTTATATTCCATAATTATGTGCAAAATTACGGAAATTTGCTTTGATAATTGCGTAAAAATATAGATATTTGCATCTAAAATAACTGATATGCGCAAAGTAATAGGAATAGGCGAGACTGTGCTCGACATCATATTCAAGGACAACCAACCTGTGGGCGCTGTGCCTGGAGGTTCGGTCTTCAATGCCATGATTTCCCTTGGCCGTTGTGGCGTGGCTTCCACGATGCTTACCGATACCGGCCGCGACCGTATCGGCGACCAGGTGGTAAGTTTTCTCAGTGACAATGGCGTCTGTGCCGACTATGTGCAGCGCTTTGCCCATGGCCAGTCGCCCGTGTCGCTTGCCTTTCTCGATGAGGCCAACAATGCCCAGTACATGTTCTATCGCGACTGTAAGGTAGACCGCCAGGACATCAATATCCCTGACCTCCACGCCGACGACATCGTGCTCATAGGCAGCTACTATGCCCTCGACCCCGCCGTGCGCCAGCAGGTGGTAGCCCTGCTTGACCAGGCGCGCGCTGCCGGTGCCATCATCTATTACGACATCAACTTCCGTCCTTCCCATCGCACCGATGTGATGAAGGTCACGCCCAATCTGCTCGACAACCTTGACTATGCCGACATTGTACGTGGCAGTGTCGACGACTTCGAGGTGCTCTACCGCAAGCAGGACCCCGAGACCATCTACAAAGCCGAAATCTCGTTCTACTGCAAGCGCTTCATCTGCACCCGAGGCGCTCAGCCCGCCGTGGTGCTGGCCGACGGTGGCGTGGTGGGCGAATACCCTGTCGACACCACCGACACAGTGAGTACCATAGGTGCCGGCGACAACTTCAACGCCGGTTTCATCTACGGTCTGCTGCGCCAGGGCATCACCCGAGACCATCTCGACCGCGGGCTTACGCAGCAGCAGTGGGACGGACTCATCGCCGACGCGCTGGCGTTTGCCGCCGAGAGTTGCAAGAGTATCTACAACTATATCTCAGTCGATTTCGGCAACAACAAGCAATTACCAAATCATATTTAATATGAACATTATTAATAATAACATTTACTATGTAGGAGTTAACGACCGCAACAAGTCGCTCTTCGAAGGACTGTGGCCGCTCCCATATGGAGTCTCTTACAATTCTTACCTCATCGACGACGACAAAGTGTGTCTCATCGATACCGTGGAGGTCGATTTCTTTGCCCGATATATCAGCAATATCCGCGAAGTCATCGGCAGTCGCCCCGTCGATTATCTCGTCATCAACCACATGGAACCCGACCACAGCGGGTCTATCGCCCTGCTGCGCCAGTATTATCCCGATATGCAGGTGATAGGCAACAAGAAGGCCATCGGTATGCTCGAGGGCTTCTATGGTGTCACCGATAACTGTGTAGAGGTGAAAAACGCCGAATCCATCGCTCTCGGCAAGCACAACCTTACCTTCCACCTCACCCCCATGGTTCACTGGCCCGAGACCATGATGACCTACGAGTCTGCCACCCAAACCCTCTTCAGCGGAGATGCCTTTGGCTGCTTCGGAGCCCTCAACGGAGGTGTCATCGATGACGCCATCAACACCGACTGGTGCTGGGACGAGATGACCCGTTACTACTCCAACATCGTGGGTAAGTATGGCATCCCTGTGCAGAACGCCCTGAAGAAGCTCGCCGGTCTGCCGCTCGCCTACATTTGTTCCACTCACGGCCCGGTTTGGCACAGCTACATCGACAAGGTCGTGGGCATGTACGACAGCATGAGCCGCTACGCCACAGTGCCTGGCCTGGTCATCTGTTATGGCACCATGTACGGCAACACCGAGCGCATGGCCGAGGTCATAGCCGAGGCAGCCTCCAAAGCCGGCCTCAAGGACATTCTGCTTTACAATGTCTCCAAGACCCATCACAGCTACATCCTGCGGGATATCTTCAAGTATCGCGGACTCATCGTCGGTGCGCCCACCTATAACGCCGGACTCTACCACGAGATGGATGTGCTGCTGGCAGAGATTGCCAACCGCGACGTCAAGGACCGCCTCTTCGGGTGGTTTGGCAGCTACGCCTGGGCAGGTAAGGCCGTGCAGAAGATTACTGAGTGGAACGATACCCGACTTCACTTCGAGGCCGTCGGCACTCCCGTTGAGATGAAGCAGTCTCTCAATGCCGAGACTCAGGCTCAGTGCGAGGCGCTGGGAAGAGCCATGGCCGAAAAGCTCCTTGCCGATGAGTAATCCCCGCACGCTGAAAGACTGGTTTATAGCGCTTCGCCCCTGGTCTTTTTCCACCTCTGCCATTCCCGTGATAGCGACGTTGGCTTTTGTGTGCTTTGCTTCTCATCACGACATTGACTTGGGGTCTTCAGCCTCTGCTCCCGACTACGCCAACGGTTTCCTCAGCCTGCTGATGATTATGCTGCTCCATGGCGGAGGCAACCTCGTGAGCGACTATTACGACCATGTGCGTCGCGTAGACCTCCCCGGCTGCCCCAATGGAGTCCATTGGATATCGTCGGGCGTGTTCCGTCCGCGCGAGATATTGGTCTATGGCCTTCTGCTCCTTGCCATAGGTGCTGCCGTGGGCGTGCTTATCCTCTTCCGTTCAGACATTGAGGTGCTGTGGATAGGCGTCCTTGCGGTGGCGTTGCCCTTGGGTTATCCCTGGCTCAAGGCCCATGCCCTCGGCGATGTCGACATCCTGCTCTGCTTTGCCGTGCTGCCCGCGCTGGGTACCTGCTTTGTCATGACAGGCGTCTACTATCTCCCCGTGATTTTCCTCAGTCTTCCCTACGGACTCCTCACGGTGTCTATCCTCCATGCCAACAATACCCGAGACCGTGCCAACGACCGCCGGGCCGGACTCCTTACCCTCCCGCTCATCCTCGGGTGGCAGGCGTCGCGCCGCCTCTATGTGGCCTATCTTGTCGTGCCCTATCTGTTGGTACTCTTTGTCATGGGATTTTATTTCGGCCACTCTGCCACCATCCTCTGTCTGCTCCTTGTGCTGCTCACGCTGCCCGTTGCCGTGCGCAACATCAGGGCGATGATGACCGCAGAGGCCGAGGACGAGCAGGACATCGGTGTGCTCGACCAGATGTCGGCGCAGCTGCAGCTCGTCTTCGGACTCTCTTACTCCCTTGGATTTGCTTTGGCCTCTTTTGTATAAAAACATGGACAATATGACGATGGAATCGGCAAAAATCAACGACTCTCGGGTCTGGATAGCGGTGGCTGTGGCCGCTGTGCTATGGTTTGTGATGTTCTCGCCCTGGACGGCTCCGATGGTCAACTTCTGGTATGCCATGACCGCCTCGGCCGTCATCCTTGTCACCCTCTCCACCTGCTTCTGCCGCCAGTGGCTTGCCGACATCCGCCCCACCGCCAGCCAGCTGGCCCTGGGGTTGGTCATCGCCCTGGTGCTGTGGTGCGTGTTCTGGGTGGGCGACAAGGTGTCGCAGCTGCTGTTCAGCTTTGCCCGCCCCCAGGTCGACATGATTTATGGCATGAAGAGCGGCACAGCCTCTACCCTCATCGGCGTGCTGCTCCTGCTTGTCATCGGCCCTGCCGAGGAGATTTTCTGGCGCGGCTATGTGCAGCGCCGCCTCTCCCAGCGCTGGAATGTCAATGTGGGGTTTGTCGTCACGCTTGCCCTCTATACGTTGATACATGTGTGGTCTTTCAATTTCATGCTGCTCATGGCTGCGCTGGTGGTAGGAGCCTTCTGGGGACTTCTCTACCGTCTGCGCCCGCAGTGGCTCACCGCCCTTGTCATCTCCCACGCCGTGTGGGACGCCTGCGCCTTTGTGTTTTTCCCTTTCTGAATGTTTTTCCTCAACCGTCTGACCTATGAAGAGATTTAAGTTTGGACTCCTGCCACGCATCCTGGTGGCCATCGTCTTGGGTATCGTTGTCGGCAACTGGCTGCCTCTGCCCCTAACCCGTGTGTTCATCACGTTCAATAGCATCTTCGGCCAGTTTCTGGGCTTCATGATACCCCTTATCATCGTCGGACTGGTCACCCCCGCCATCGGCGATATCGGTCGCGGTGCCGGACGGCTGCTGGTCGTCACCGTGCTCATAGCCTATCTCGATACCGTCTTTGCCGGACTCCTCTCCTTTGGCACCGGCTCCTGGCTCTTCCCCGACATGATAGGCAGCGTCACCTCTGCCCAGGTCGAGAAGGCCACCGCCATCGAGCCCTATTTCACCATCTCCGTGCCGCCGCTCATTGATGTGATGAGTGGTCTGCTCTTCTCCTTCGTCGTGGGCTTGTGCATCGCCTATGCCCAGCTGCCCACGCTCAAGGGACTCTTTGCCGACTTCAAGGCAGTCATCGCCACCACCATCTCCAAGGCCATCATCCCCCTGCTGCCCATCTACATCTTCGGCATCTTCCTCAATATGACGCGGTCTGGCCAGGCTTACCATATCCTTGCCGTCTTTGCCCGTATCATCGTGGTCATCTTCATCCTCCACCTTTTCATCCTGCTCTACGAGTTTGTCGCTGCCGGCATCATTGCCCGCCGCAATCCCTTCAGACTCCTCTACAACATGCTTCCTGCCTATTTCACTGCCCTCGGCACCTCGTCGTCGGCAGCCACCATACCCGTGACCCTCAAGCAGACCATGCGTAATGGCGTGAGCGAGAGCATCGCCGGATTTACCGTGCCCCTCTGCGCCACCATCCACATGTCGGGGTCTATGATGAAGATTACCTCGTGTGCGCTCGCCATCTGCCTCATGGAGGGCATGGGCCACGACACCCTCACCTTCATCAATTTTATCCTCATGCTCGGCATCATGATGGTGGCAGCGCCCGGAGTTCCCGGCGGAGCCATCATGGCAGCCCTGGCGCCCCTGGCGTCTATCCTGGGCTTCAGCGACGAGCAGCAGGCGCTCATCATCGCCCTCTACATCGCGATGGACTCATTCGGCACCGCCTGCAACGTTACCGGCGACGGAGCCATCTCGGTGGTGGTCAACCGCCTCTTCAGCCGGCACAGAGCTTAGCGATGTCGTCCAGCGAGTGGGCCACGTCGATATAGTCGTGCCATGACCCGCGCACGAAGCCACGCTCCTGCATATCGTCGAGCAGTTCGATGAGTTTGCCCCAGAACCCCTTCAGGTCATAGACTATCACCCTCTTGTTGTGATAGCCTATCGTGTGGGCTGCCACCACGGTGAATATCTCGTCCAGGGTTCCCACGCCACCAGGCAGAGCCACGATGATGTCGCTCTGGGCCACCAGCAGGTCCTTGCGGTCGCTCAGATTGTCACAGGCAATCTCTACATCCAGGTCGGCAAACTTCTTGCCACCGCGTTCCACGAGCGTGGGCACCACACCTATCGTCATGCCACCATGGTCCTTCACCGCCTTGCCTATGCACTGCATCAGGCCGATGTTGCAGCCGCCGAATACCAGCGTATGCCCGTTGTCAGCCATCCACCGCCCCATCTCCTCAGTTGCCGTGAAGAAGTCGGGGTCTATGTTGTTGTTGGCCGAACAGAAAACTCCAATTTTCATAATGCTTTTTGTCGTTGTATGTATTAATAGGTACAAAGTTACAACAAAAAGCAAACAATTTCCCATCCTTCTTGGGAAAACCGGGATAAGACTTCTTGCCTATTCCCATCCCGTCGTAATCAATAGGCAATATGCGCCGTAGACGGTACGCACCCCCGGCAACTCTGAACCTCGGGTTATCGGCGTGGCGCTATGTGTCGCGGAAAGATAAAGTGTGGAGATTGGCGAGGCATAATCATCAAGAGAGAACAAATGTCCATTCATATACGAATCCATTGACATTGTGTTCCTTCCCCTTGGGGAAGGCCAGGATGGGGCTTTCTCCTGGCAACTCTGTAGGAGTTGCGATTTCTCAGCCCAGGGTTGAGGTGCGCAGCGCCTCTACCCTGGGTATTGGTACAAAGAAGGATAGCAACTCTGTAGGAGTTGCGCTTAGCCGCAGGCGTTACCGCAGCAGGAACATCTGCGGGACAGCGGCAAATATTACAATCATTAATAATAAACAAGGTGATACCAAAACACAAAAAGCCGTGGTGACAGCTGTCGGCTTCGCCTGGGTGTGCCTGTCGGTGACGCCCGTCAGAAAACGAGTTTTCCTCCTCATCGTCCTCACCATCCCCACCGTCATGCACGGCATGACGACAGCAGCCGCGACGGTAAAAAAAGCGGCCCTTGGCCGTTCAAAAAGTCCGCCGTTGGCGGTACAAAAACAACAGCTTGTCGACGACCCTCCCAACTCTCCCAAGGGGTGGGATTTCATTCTTGCTGCGTTTGTGGAGGTTGTAGTAACACTCATTTCTCTTGGTGAAGGCTCGGCTGGGGTTTCCCTTGGCTGGCTCGTAACGTATGTCACGTGGTCTCGTATCAATTGTTACGTGCTCACGTGCCTTATGTCACGAGCCTTCGTGTCAAATGTTACGAGCCGGCGAGGGTGCCCTCGGGGGTGTAGAGATGCCCTTGCGTGATGCGCACCGTCCGTCAACGGCATCCACATCGGCCGCTATCGACATCCACACCGTACGGTATCGACATCGTTATTGGCCGATGCGCATAGCACGTGATGGTCGCGACGACAAGGAGGAAAACTCGTTTTCCGACGGGCGGTGACACCAGCTCCACCAAGGCGAAGCCGCCAGCAGATGCTGCGGTTTTTTGTGTTTTGTCGTTACCTTATTTAATATTAGGGGTTGTGGCATTTGTCATCGGCTTGCTGATTTTTCTGCTGCGGTAACGCCTTCGGCTAATCGCAACTCCTACAGAGTTGCTACAATTGAGGGGATTATTACCCAGGGTAGAGGTGCTTTGTACCTTCCTGAAAAAAGTTGAATGGATTTTACATTAACCCGACTATAAGTTGATTGTTTTTTTACTTAACCCTAGTCAAGGTTGAATTTATTCTCTTAACCCTATTGAAAGTTGAGTATTGTCTT
>NZ_NPJM01000004.1:0-37580 GCF_002251455.1 Prevotella sp. P4-51 | reverse complement strand
ATAATAATATACTTTATTATATATATAAGCACAAGAGTGACATATATAGGCTCTCATTGGGGCGCAGGCACTTGCACCGACGCAACAATGAGAGCCCGGGACGCCAGGGCTGCGGGCAGACCGGCGGCAGCCAGGACGCGGAGGGCAGAGGGGCAGTCGGGGGCGAATACTGCAAAAAACAAGGAGGCTGTGTGGGTTTTTCAGATTTTATGTTTACCTTTGCCCGATGCAGAGGTGGCTCCGGCTCCTGCCAACGTCATCTCCAAGAGCGTGGAGGTACCGACGGCGGCGGTCAGACAACTCTGCAGGCGGCCGGGACTATGCACCATGGTCGCCGGGACTATGCGCCAGGTCGCTGGGACTATGCGCCAGGTCGCCGGGACTATGCGCCAGGTCGCCGGAAGCAAGAACAAAGGACAAAAGATATATATAATATAATAAGGTATGCGAGTACTAATCGTCAACACGAGCGAGAGGGCTGGCGGAGCGGCTGTGGCTGCACGACGGCTGATGGAAGCGCTCAACAACAGCGGCGTAAAAGCCAAGATGCTGGTGCGCGACAAGGAGACCGAGCACATCGCGGTGTGCAGTCTGCCCAAGTCGTGGCGCCACCACTTCAATTTCCTGTGGGAAAGACTGACGATATATCTCCATCTGCGGCTCAGCCGCCGCCATCTGTGGGAGATAGATTCCGCCAACGCGGGCACCGACATCACAAAGCTGCCCGAATTCAAGGAGGCAGACATCATCCATCTGCACTGGGTCAACCAGGGCATGCTCTCGCTGAAGAATATCCGCAAGATACTCGACTCGGGAAAGCCAGTGGTATGGACGATGCACGACATCTGGCCCGCCACGGCGATATGCCACCTCACCCTGGGGTGTGAGCGGTTCAAGAGCCACTGCGCCCACTGCCCCTATCTGCCCGGAGACAGCAGCCACGACCTCGCCGACGCCACCTGGCGACGCAAGGAGCGCATGCTCGCCGGCAGACGCATCACCTTTGTGGCATGCAGCCACTGGCTGGAGAGCGAAGCGCGCCAGAGCCGGCTCCTGGAGGGTCAGGAGACCTGCGCCATACCCAACCCCATCGACACCCGCCTCTTCGCCCCTGCCGACAAGGCCGAAGCCCGAAGACGACTGGGGCTTCCCGCCGACCGAAGGCTGATACTCTTTGCCTCGCAGCGCGTGACCAACGTGAACAAGGGTATGGACTATCTCATCGAGGCTTGCCGAAAATGGGAGCAGGAGCATCCGGAGATACGCGAGAACACGGGCCTCATCATCGTGGGCGGCCACGCCGAAGAGATAGCCGATCGCCTGCCGCTACAGGCTTACCCCTTAGGGTATGTCAACGACCCGCGCCGCATGGTGGATGTCTACAACGCCGCCGACGCCTTCGTGCTGCCGTCGCTCTCTGAAAACCTGCCCAACACCATCATGGAGGCGATGGCCTGCGGTGTGCCCTGCATCGGCTTCCGCGTGGGCGGCATACCCGAAGAGATAGACCACAAGGTCAACGGATATGTGGCTGAATACAAGGATGCCGACGACCTGGCTCGCGGTCTGCACTGGACGCTCGACGAGGCCGACCGCAAGACTCTGGGCGAGGAAGCCGTGAAGAAGGTGGCACAGCACTACAGCCAGCGCGCCGTCGCCGCACGCTATATCAATATCTACAACCGCCTTGCAGGCAAAGACTATCTGGAAGCATGACCATAACCGTTATCACATGTACCTACAACGCCGCGCACGAACTGCCGCGGACGCTGGCGAGTGTGGAGAGCCAGGACTATGACCAAGTGGAGCATCTCATCATCGACGGCAAGTCGAAGGATGACACCATGAAACTGGTAAGGGAGTATGAAGAAAAATCGCGGGGAGCGTCTCCCCACCTGATAAGGGCCGTCTCGGAGCCCGACGGCGGACTCTACGACGCGATGAACAAAGGTATCCAGATGGCTGAGAGCGACTACCTCGTATTCCTCAACGCCGGCGACACCTTCAAGGATGAGCACACGCTGCAGCGGGTGGCGCATGCGGCGCTCATGCCCGACGAGAAGCCGGCGGTAATCTATGGCGACACCGACATCATCGACGACCGAGGCCACTATGTGGGCCACCGCCGTCTGGCTCCGCCCGAGGCGCTCAGCTGGAAATCGTTCCGCCACGGCATGCTGGTATGCCACCAGGCGTTCTACGCCCGCACCGACCTTGCCAAAGCCATCCCCTACGACCTGAAGTACCGCTACTCTGCCGATGTGGACTGGTGTATAAAAATAATGAAGTCGGCAGCAAGCTACCGACTTCCTCTGGTCAACACGCATGCGGTGTTGGCTTGTTTTCTCGATGGTGGCATGACCACCACATATCATCGCCGTTCGCTCCGCGAGCGTTTCAGCGTGATGTGCCGCCACTACGGCGTGGCCAGCACGGTGGTGATGCATCTCTGGTTTGCCCTGCGCGGCGTCATCAGTCGTCGGCACACTCGTTGAGGGTGTAGGCGCTGCTGCCGTCGAAGCAGTGGGTGCAGACCTTACACTTGGGAAGACCGATGGCACGGATCAGCTCTTCCACACTATTGAAGCGGAGCGAGGTAAGTCCAAGCTCCTCAGCTATAGCCGCCACCATACGCTCGTACTCGGGCGACCCGGTGGTGGCATATTTATCCAGATTCTTGTTAGCATCGCCCTCGAAGCGCTCGATGATGCGTCGGGTGATGAGTTCCATATCACTCTTGGACGAGGTAAAGTTGATAAACGGACAGCCGTAGACCAGGGGCGGACAGGCTATACGCATGTGGCACTCCTTGACCTGTGCCTGGTCAAACAACACCTTGACATTGTCTCTCAACTGGGTTCCGCGCACGATGGAGTCGTCGCAGAACAGCACGCGCTTGCCCTTGAGCATAGCCACATTGGGGATGAGCTTCATCTTGGCGACCAGCGAGCGCATAGCCTGGTTGGCGGGAGTGAAGGAGCGGGGCCAGGTGGGGGTGTACTTGGCGATACAGCGCTGATAGGGCACCCGCTTGCCGGCAGCGTAGCCCATGGCCATACCCGTGCCGGAGTCGGGGATGCCACTGCAGCAGTCTACCTCGGTATCGTCGGTGAGCGCCATCTGGTAGCCATTGTCGAAGCGCACCTTCTCGACATTCCTGCCCTCATAGGTAGAGGTGGGGAAGCCATAGTAGACCCAGAGGAAAGAGCAAATCTGCATCTTCTTGTTGGCAGGGCGTATCTGCTCGGTGCCATCGGCTGTGATGCGCACAATCTCGCCCGGACCCAGCTCGTAGCAAGGCTCGAAGCCGAGGTTGGGGAACGAGGTGGTCTCGCTCGTCACGGCGTAGGCGCCATCCTTCTTGCCGATGATGAGCGGGGTGCGCCCCCAACTGTCGCGGGCACAGATGATGCCGTCGGTGGTAAGGATGAGCATCGTGCACGAGCCCTTGACATGATGATAGACATTCTCGATGCCCTCGCGGAATGTCTTGCCCTGGATGATGTGGAGCGCCACAAGCTCGGTGGTATTGGTCTTGCCCGACGACATCTCGGCGAAGTGCATATTGTGGCTGAGCATCTCGGCCTCGAGTTGCTCCATGTTGGCAATCTTGGACACCGTGCAGATGGCAAACTGCCCCAGATGAGAGTTCATGACCAATGGCTGTGCATCGGTATCACTGATGACACCTATACCTGAACAGCAGCCTTCAAACTTGTTGAGCGAAGCCTCAAATTTAGAACGAAAATAAGAACTTTCGAGGTTATGGATAGAGCGGACGAAGCCCTTATCCTCACTATAGGTTGCCATACCGCCACGACGGGTACCGAGGTGTGAATTGTAGTCGGTTCCGTAGAACAAATCGGCAACGCAGCTTTTCTTGGAAATAGTTCCGAAAATGCCTCCCATAAATGATAATAATATACTAACAGTGTAATTACGCGCTACAAAGTTACGTAAAAATCTTGGGGTTGAATATATAGTTTTTGTTATTTTTTCCTACTTTTTTGTGACAAAACACCATGGCTCTCTTGCCCATGCCGGCATTTATGGGTATCTTTGCAGCGTTAACAAATCTACACCTTATTATATAATATAGAATGATACGCATCCTAAACAGTACAAAACGCATCGTCGCCACCATCGTCGCGACCGCAACATGGATTGCCGTCGCAGCCCAACCCAACATCATCTACGACAACGACGGCACCGAGCTGCTGCTGAACACCTACTGGAACGGCGCACCGCTCACGCTCGCCCACCTCGACTCGCTCACGAGTCTTGCCGCGGGCTCGCAGGTGGGCACCTACTCCATCTGCTCGGGCAGCGACTTCGTATGCTATCCCTCGCGCTACTGCCGCTACTACGGCGACGACCGCGGCCACATAGACCATGGCGGCAACACGGCGCTCTACAACAATATGCGCACCTGCTATGACAATCTACTCCGCATCGAGGCCGAGGGAGGCGAGTTTATGCGGTCGTCGCTGCAGCTGGCACGGCGCCACGGCATGGCGGCGATGATAGCCTACCGCATGAACGACCTCCACTTCGCCGACGCCGAAACAGACTGTCCCGTGATGTGGGCAGAATGGTGGCTCAAGCATCCCGAATACCGCATCGGCGACCCCTCGCTGGGATGGCACAGTGCCGGCGCCTACGACTTTGCCCATCGCGCCGTGCGCAACCGCAAGGTGAGCATCATCGCCGAACAACTCAGCCGTTACCGCGACGACATCGACTGGTATATGCTGGACTTCATGCGCTTCTTCTGCTACTTCAAGCGGGGCGAAGGCAAGCGCCACACGGCTGAGATGACCGATATGATGAGGCAGATAAGGCGTCGGGCAGACCGCGAGTCGTCACGCCGCAAGCAGCCAGGACGCATAAAGCTCGCCGTGAGGGTGGCGCCGTCGCTGGCAGAGAATCTGGAGAAGGGAATAGACCTGCGCGAGTGGCTCGAGGAGGGCCTGATAGACCTGGTGAGCGTGGGTACCCACACGCTGATAGACCCGGCGCAGCCCATAGCACGGATGCGACGCGAGTTGGGCGAGGCACTCAACGTGCCCTTCTACGCCAGCACCGACATGATGACCTACACCGAGAACGAGCCCGTCTCGGAGGGTATGATGCGCGGCTTCTGCTCGGCTGCCCTGGACCAGGGCGCCGACGGCATCTATCTCTTCAACTACTTCTTCAACCGCTATGTGAGCGGCCACTATCAGCTGGAGCGCGGAGGGCAGGTCTGCCGCACGGCGCACCCTCGTATGCTCCACGAACTGGGTAGCCGGCAGATGCTCGAGGGTCGCAACAAGACCTACTGGCTCTCGGACGGCAAACGGCAGTACGGGCTGCGCCCCAACACACCACTACCGCTCACGCTCAAGGCCGGAGAGCGTCGCGATGTGACCATCTACGTGGGCGACCACATGGACTCTATCCGTCCGCGCGAAGTCATCGTCTTCTTCCGCACCCGTGGCGAGGCGCTGCTCAGCCTGAGCCTCAACGGCAAGCCCATGACTGCCACCCGCGCAGACTACCCTGCGCTCTACGACCGCTGCCGCAGACTGGCAGAGGGCGAGCACCAGTATGCCGTGACCATGCCTGCCGACGCCCTGCGCCACGGCGACAACACCATCACCATCACAGCCCCCGCCGGGAGCACTCCCATCACGCTGAAACGCGTGGAACTCACCCTCAACTATGGCGACGTGGAGACCCACGGGTACTTCTAACCAGCCCCAAGCCATCACCTCCCATCCGAAGGACACCCCCACGGCATCAAAAATCATCTCCACGCTGCCGGAGGCAAACGACGTAAATCCGAAGGTCATCTCGAGGATTCCAAAGGTCATCTCGAGGATTCCAAAGGTCACCTCGATGAATCCGAAGGTCATCCCCATCGCCACCGCGACCATCGCTGCTGGCGCCAAGATGATGAGAAAAGCCACGAATACTGTTAAATATTCATAAATCTTCATCATTGGGAGCGTCTCGATAATGGCTGATATAAAAATAATGTGTAATTTTGCACGCCGATTATTTCGGGGACACACTTAGAGTCCCCCGTGTGAGCGTGTTAATAGTGGCGCTTTTGGCCGAGCGTCATGGTTAGTGAATCGCCTGCACATCAAGAGAAATAAAAACGTTTTTTAGTAGTAAAAATTAAAATTAAAAATGAACACTTTAAGTTACAAGACTATTTCCGTTAACAAGGAAACAGCTACCAAGGAGTGGGTCGTTATCGACGCCACCGACCAGATTGTAGGTCGTCTTTGCTCAAAGGTTGCAAAGTTGCTCCGTGGTAAGTACAAGCCAAACTTCACTCCCCACGTGGACTGTGGAGACAACGTAATCATTATCAATGCCGCTAAGGTTCGCTTCACTGGTAAGAAGGAAACTGACAAGGTTTACACCCGCTATACCGGCTATCCCGGTGGTCAGCGCTTCAACACTCCTGCCGAGCTCCGTACTCGCAAGAACGGTGTCGACAAGATTGTTCGCCACGCTGTCAAGGGTATGCTCCCCAAGGGTCCTCTCGGTCGCGCACTGCTCGACAACCTCTATGTATATGAGGGCACAGAGCACAAGCACGAGGCTCAGAAGCCAAAGTCAATCGATATTAACCAGTATAAATAATAGGAACTAAAGATGGAAATGATTAATGCAATCGGTCGCCGCAAGAGCTCTGTAGCTCGTGTTTACCTCACCGAAGGTACCGGTAAGATCACAATCAACAAGAAAGATTTGAAAGATTTCTTCCCATCAGCTATCCTTCAGTATGTGGTTAAGCAGCCACTGAACCTTCTGGAAGTTGCTGAGAAGTATGATATAAAGGCCAACCTCGACGGTGGTGGTTTCACCGGCCAGAGCCAGGCTCTCCGCCTCGCTATCGCCCGTGCCCTCGTTAAGGTTAACGCCGAAGACAAGAAGGCTCTGAAGGACCAGGGTTTCCTCACTCGCGACTCTCGTGCTGTTGAGCGTAAGAAGCCAGGTCAGCCCAAGGCTCGTCGTCGCTTCCAGTTCAGTAAGCGTTAATATACTGAACCGTTTAGCATCTAAACCCATAAGACTTGCCTCTGCTGGCGATTACCTGTGGGTTGGTTCTAAGCAATATAGAATTAAAAAAGAAAGTAAACAACTCAAAAAGAAAAAGCAATGTCAAGAACTAATTTTGACCAGTTACTCCAGGCAGGTTGCCACTTTGGCCACCTCCGTCGCAAGTGGAATCCCGCTATGGCTCCTTACATCTTCATGGAGCGCAATGGCATCCATATCATAGACCTCAACAAGACTGTTGCCAAGATCGACGAGGCAGCAGAGGCGCTGAAGGGTATCGCCAAGTCAGGCAAGAAAATCATGTTTGTCGCTACTAAAAAACAGGCAAAGGACATCGTAGCCGAGAAGGCTGCATCAGTTAACATGCCTTACGTAATCGAGCGTTGGCCCGGTGGTATGCTTACCAACTTCCCAACCATCCGCAAGGCTGTTAAGAAAATGGCAAACATCGACAAGCTGATGAACGACGGTACATTCTCTAACCTCTCTAAGCGCGAGTTGCTGCAGGTAACCCGTCAGCGTGCCAAGCTGGAGAAGAACCTCGGTTCAATCTCTGACCTGACTCGTCTGCCCTCTGCCCTCTTCGTTATCGACGTAATGAAGGAGCACATCGCAGTGAAAGAGGCTCAGCGTCTGGGCATCCCAGTATTCGCTATCGTGGATACCAATTCTGATCCCAAGGCTGTAGACTACCTGATTCCTGCCAACGACGACGCCAAGGACTCTATCGAGGTTATACTGAACGCCTGCTGCGGTGCTATCGCAGAAGGTCTCGAGGAGCGCAAGGCTGAGAAGGCTGACGAGAAGGCTGCTGCTGAGCAGGCTGAGGAAGTGGCAGAGGCTAAGCCCCGCCGCACACGCAAGGCCCGCAAGGAAGAGGCTCCCGCCGCTGAGGCTGCTGCTACAGAGGCTCCCGCCGCTGAGTAATCAATAGAATCACAAACCCAAGTTTAAGAAATAACAATTATGGCTGTTACAATAGAAGATATCAAAAAGCTGCGCGCTATGACTGGCGCCGGTCTGGCTGATGTAAAGAACGCCCTGAACGAGGCTGAAGGCGATTTCGACAAGGCTAAGGAGCTCCTGCGTGAGCGTGGCCTCGCCATCGCTGCCAAGCGTTCAGACCGTGAGACATCAAATGGTTGCGTACTGGTTAAGAAGGTTGATGGCTTCGCCGCAATGGTTGCCGTGAAGTGTGAGACCGACTTCGTAGCTGCCGGTAAGGACTTCATCGCCCTCGTAGGCGAAATCCTCGACGCTGCAATCGCCGCACGCTGCACCAACCTCGACGAGGTTAAGGCGCTGAAGCTCGCCAATGGCGACGACGCTGCCACCGCCGTACAGCATCGCTCAGGTGTTACCGGTGAGAAGATGGAGCTCGATGGCTACAACTATCTCGTAGGTGACAACATCTCTGTATACGACCACATGGGCCGCCACACTCTGGCTACCATGGTACAGCTGGACAAGGACAACGAAGAGGCTGCTCACAAGGTAGCTATGCAGGTTGCAGCAATGAAGCCTGTAGCTCTCGACGAGGCTTCTGTTCCCCAGGCCGTTAAGGACGAGGAGCTCAAGGTGGCTATCCAGAAGACCAAGGAAGAGCAGGTAGAGAAGGCTGTAGTTGCCGCTATCAAGAAGGCTGGCATCAATCCTAACCTCGTAGACAGCGATGACCACATCGAGTCTAACATGAAGAAGGGATGGCTCACACAGGAGGAGGCTGACAAGGCCCGCGAAATCAAGCAGACCGTAGGCGCTGAGAAGGCTGCCAACCTGAACGAGCAGATGATCCAGAACATTGCCAAGGGCCGTATGGCCAAGTTCTTCAAGGAGAACTGCCTGGTAGACCAGGAGTTCCAGTTCGCCGACGAGGATGGCAAGATTTCAGTTAAGGACTGGCTGAAGAAGCAGGGCGATCTCAACATCGTTGCTTACAAGCGCTTCACCCTCTTGGCTGACTAATTTTCGATATAGTTAAAATCGAAATAATAATAAGGACTGTACCCCTTTCGAGGGATGCAGTCCTTTTTTAGTGCATGGCAGTGGCGGGGGCAGCCGGATGCAGCGTCGCGACAGCAGGCGTGGCCAGGGCTATTTTGCCCTACACCAATGATTTTACCGGCTTTTGCGCAAGCACTGTCAGAATTATTGTGTAACTTTGTGTATCAATAACAAGCAATCACCTATGAACCCATCTACCCACCCGTCAAGGACAGGCCACCACAAGGAGAAATAAAAACCCATATAACAATGAAACGTATATCCACACTGCTGTGCATGCTGCTCTGTCTGACAGCCTTATATGCGCAGAGGGCCGACAACTATCCGCCCACCAAGAACGCCCAGGTCAAGCTGAGCGAAACCAATCTGCCCATCGTCTTCATCGACGTAGACGGCAAGATGATACTCCGCGAAGAGCGTATCACCGCAAAAATCAAAATCATAGACAACGGCACGGGCAAGACCAACTATGCCGACCTCGCAGCCCACCCCGACCAGAAGGTGGACTATGAGGGATATATCAGTCTGAAATACCGCGGCAACTCGTCGTTCAACTCGTCTGACAAGAAGCCCTACGGCTTCAAGACCATCGCCAAGCCACTGGAAGAAGGCGGCAAGAAAGTGAAGGTGAGCCTGCTGGGACTAGGCAAAGACAACGACTGGGTGCTGCTGGCACCTTTCGCTGACAAGACGATGATACGCGACGTGCTCACCTTCGAGCTGGGGCGTCCCTACCTGGACTGGGTGCCCAGCTCGCGCCATGTCGAGGTGGTGGTAGACGGCAAATACTACGGCATCTACATCCTCACCGAGCGTCCTGGCAAGGGCAAGAACCGCCTGAACCTGCATGACCCCGGCGAGGACGGAGGCGACCTGACGGGCGACTGGCGCGTGGAGATAGACCGCGACGACGAAGACCACTACTACCGCTCCAAGTATCACCCCTATGGCCGCTACGGAACGGTGGACAATACCAAATACATCACCTACCAATACGACGACCCTGAGTATGAGGACTTTGCCGACCTGCCCGCCGGTACGGAGAAGGCCATCCAAAAGTCGATAGACGACATGGAAGACTGCTTTGCCGGCGACAACTACAAAGACCCCGTCAACGGCTATCGGAAGTATATCGACGTGACCTCGTTTATCGACTATATGCTCTCGACCGAGTTCACGTTCAACGTGGACGGCTACCGTCTGAGTTCGCACATGTACAAGTACAGCGAGACGCGCGCCAAGAACGAGGGGCTCGACAGCCGCTGGAAGTGTACGCTCTGGGACTTCAACATCGCGCTGGGCAACGCCGACTACTACAAGGGCTCGCGTACCGACCTGTGGCAGTACGACATGAACAGCCGCGAGACCGACAACCAGCTGGTGCCATTCTGGTGGAAGAGGCTCATAAACGACCCTGCCTATCAGACCGACCTGAAGGCCCGCTGGGCGCAGTATCGCGAGGGCCAGTATGCCGACAACCGCATCGACGCCAAGATAGACTCGCTCGCCACGCTGCTCACCTCGGGAGGCGCGATGGAGCGCAACGAGGCAGCCTGGGGCATGTTTGGCAGATATGTATGGCCCAACGCCTATGTGGGCTACAGCTTCAACGACGAGATAAGCTACCTGAAGCGATGGATAAAGAACCGTCTGACATTCATGGACAAGAAACTGCTGCCGCAGGAGAAGACAGACATACGACCCGTGACGGTGGCATCGGGCTATAACGCCGACGTGGTGGTCGAGGCGCTGCCCGCAAGCAGCCATGCCGACAATGCCGGCGACGGTGCCGACAACACCTTCTACTCTGCCGGGCTCAAGGCGTCGGGCGGACTGCCTACAGACGGCGTCGTCAACGCCCCATCGGGAGCCAACTTCCAGTTAGGCGACTATGCCGCCAGCAACGCCCTCGTCATCAAGACGGGCGAAGGAGGCGACCTCATCTTCGGCGCGCCCATAACGACCAGCCAGCTCTACATCCTCGCTACAAGCGGCGACGGCAGCAGCGACCTGACGGCTACCCCACTCTACAGCGACGGCAGCCAGGGCGAGGGCATCGCGCTCACTGTGGCAGACTGGTCGGTAAAGAGTCTGTCGGGCGAAGAGGCCATCAGCGGACTGAGCCGCATCAACAAGCGCACGGACACCTACAGCCAGAGCTTCGCCTTCTGTCTCTTTGACCACGCCATCGGCACCGACAAGAGTCGCAAGCTCAGAGGCGTGCGTCTCACCAACACCCGCGGAGGTCGCGCCTTGGTGATGGGTGTGGCCTACAGGGTGGTGCAGACCGTGGGCATCGACAGCCCCGCCACTGGAGAGCTCAAGGCGGTGGGTTACTACACGCCCAACGGAGTGCGCATAGCACGCCCGGGCAGCGGCATCACCATCGTCAAATACAGCGACGGCAGCGTGAAGAAGATTGTGGCTGGACGCAGCTGCAACAACTAATAAGAATATGTTTATAGTAATCGCATTTATATTTCTCGGCATCGGCTTGGGCTACACCGTACGCACAAGACTGTCGGCACAGGCCGGCACCAAGGCGGCGGGCACCTGGACAGCCAGGGCCACGACATGGTTGATATGGCTCCTGCTCTTTATGCTGGGAGCCGAGGTGGGCGGCAACGAGCAGATAATCGCTGCCCTGCCCACCCTGGGTGTAGAGGCTCTGCTGCTGGCTGTATGCAGCGTATTGGGCTGCTGCGTGCTGGCTTGGACGCTGTGGAAGAGCGTGAAAGGAGGACGCGCATGAAGGGCAGTCTGATTGTGGTGGGCTTCTTCATCCTCGGCCTCGTGGCAGGTCGCATGGACGCGCTGCCCGCATGGATGGCAGAAAGCGGACTGAGCTTTGTGGCGCTGTGCGGACTGCTGCTCTGTGTGGGTATGAGCATCGGCCTCAACCCCGATATGAAGAGCGATTTCAAGAGTCTCAACCCGAGGCTGGCGCTCCTGCCCATAACCACTATCCTGGGCTCGTGGATGGGCGCGATGGTGGCTTTCGTCATCATGCTGGGCGGCGACGGGGGCATCATCCAACCCCGCGGACTCACAGACTGCCTGGCCATAGACAGCGGTTTTGCCTACTACTCGCTGTCGAGTATCTTCATCACCGAATATCGCGGTGCCGAGCTGGGCACCATCGCTCTGCTGACCAATATCATCCGCGAGATGATTACGCTGCTGATGACGCCACTGATGGCGAAGTGGTTTGGGCCGCTGGCACCGATATCCTCGGGTGGCGCCACGACGATGGACACCACGCTGCCCATCATCACCCAGACGATAGGCCAGCGCTATGTGGCGCTGAGCATCTTCCACGGCTTTGCCACCGACTTCTCCGTGCCCTTCCTCGTGACCATGTGGTGCATGCTGGGGGCTTGAGTTTGGGAGACTGTGGCTGAGATGGCGCCAGGCTGAGTGGCTGGCATCATGGATGAGAATATAGTAAAAATCAATGAATTTGCCGATGACATGATTACACGTTGTTATCTTGAAACGACAGATGTCTGCAACCTCAACTGCGTCTTCTGCCCCAAGACCACGCGTCCAAAGCGCACGATGACGCTTGAGGAGTTTGACCTGCTGACCAGCAGGCTCGCAGGTAGGGTCAAGTTTCTGTATTTCCACCTCATGGGCGAGCCTTTCCTTCATCCCCATCTGCCCCAATTTGTGGAGATGGCTCGGCAGAAAGGGTTTATCCCGGTGATTACCACCAACGGCACGCTGCTGTCGAAGCGGGAGGATATGCTCGAAGCGCTGCCCCATAAGCTGCAGATTTCCCTGCACTCGCACGAGGGTAACGGCAAGGAGGACCTCGAGCAATATATCGACGAGGTGATGACCTTCGCCAAAGAGGCAGCCCGACGCGGCTGCATCATCGTGCTGCGGCTGTGGAACGAAGGCGGCCACAACAGCATGAACGAAGAGATTATCCGTCTGATAGCCAACCACCAGCCTCGCCCGTGGGTCGAGCGAAACGATGGCTGGCGACTGGCAGAGAACCTGTATATCGAGAGCGACAACATGTTTGAATGGCCTGACCTCCAGCACGAATCCTACGCCGGCGAAGAGGTGTTCTGCTATGCTCTCCGCAACCAGATTGGCGTGCTCGTCGACGGCACCGTGGTCCCCTGTTGTCTGGACCATAACGGCGACATGGACTTGGGCAACCTTTACACCCAGAGTCTGGAGGAAATTCTCGCGTCGCCGCGCGCCCACGCCATCTATCAGGGCTTCACCAACCACACCGCCACCGAGCCCCTCTGCCAACGCTGCGGCTACTCCGCCGTGTCCAAGAGGTTTAGGAAATAGAGGTGGGTGAGAGGGATCCATAGTTGGCGAAGGCGTAGGGGCGTCGCTATATATTATATTATTGCTGTCGGCTAAAACTTTTTGGAACATAAAGAATTAGGGCTGGATTCCTCGCTTGGAATTCAGCCCTTAGTGTTACTCCTCCCAAACAACCAAATCTCTGTCCAGGGGGATGGCGTAGCGGGAGCCACGCTCGCCGGTGACTATGTAGTTGATGGCGAGATGCTCGTCGAACTTCTCTACGAATGCCTTTCTGATTCGGGCGAGGTTCTCATTGAGCGCGTTGCCCAGCGGGTTGACGACCTTGGTTATGGTGAGGTTGAGCCGGGCCTCGTCGGTACAGGGGCGCAGCTGCCGGTAGATGTTGAGCAGCTCGGTGTAATAGTCTTGCATGTGCTTGTAGATGATGCCTTCGGGATAGCGCAGGTAGAGGAAATAGATGGCTTTGGGCAGGGCACCCATCTCGATTTCCATGCCGTTGTAGTCGGGCAGAAAGATGCGATAATCGGGGGTGACAATCATGCGCGACAGGGGTTCCTGCTTGTCGATGAACTCGTGGATGGCCATGAGTGACACGCCTTCGAGCCTAAGTTTCTGGACGGTCATGCGAAGCTCGCGCAGGACATCCTCTGTAGCCATAAAGCTCTGCTTCTCGGCAGTTTCTTCTGCAGAGGCGGGCATGGCGGACTCTGCAGAAGGCTCCAGAAACTCCTGAGAAAGAAGGCACTCCGACTTATCTTCCATGGGGACGCTCGCCAGACAAGGACTGATTGGCGCCATATCGGCATCTACGCCACAGGATGCGGCAAGCCTTTGACTTATCAGATGTACCAGGGCGTCTATGGCTGCGGAAGAAACGAAGTCGACATCGGACAAGGCCACTTGCCGGAATCTGACATCACCCGCGTACCCCTCCCGCGTAGCCCCGAAGATGAGCGACGGCTTCAGACGCTTGCGCTGGTCTTCGTCAGAGATATAGGGGGCGAACGCATCGCTCCTGACCTCGCCGACCAGAGGCTGGGAAGAGAGGTAGGGCGCATAGTAACGCAGCTTGGCCTCGATGTCGTGCTCGCTGAGCAGGTAGGGCATGTAGTAGAAATCCATACCGGCACGGTCGAACTTGGCTTTCAGGCGCAGATAGACGTCGCGGATGAGGTCATTGACATCCGCATCGTAGCCATTCTCGATGAAGAACACCTGATTGGGTTCGGGGCGGAACGGCAGATTGCTGAATAGTATCGTATTAGTGTTCATTGTTATGATTGTCAGTGCGCCGGCAAGTCATCCCTGCCTGCGCCATGGGTGGCATGTCATCGAGGGCCTTTCGCCTCGCTCTTGAGGATATCCTCGAGGGCCTCCGGAGTGTCATCATCGGCGAAGTAATCATCGGATTCTGCCAGCGAAGCATCAGGCGCTCGCATCTCGCAGCACACCTTGTCGTAGAACCTGGTACGGCTGCGGCCCTCTTTCTCGAACATGGCGGCGGTCTCTTCGGCATTGGCCGAGAAGCGGAGCGCATTGCACACGCCTATCTCGCCAGCCACCTTCTCCACATCCTGGTCGGCACCGATGTAGGTGAAGGTCCACCCCATCTGACGGAGTTCCTGGACGAGCGACTTAATCTGGCGACCGTTCCAGGTGCGCGACGCATTCTCATAACCGTCGGTGATGATGGTGACGAGCACGCGGTCGCCATGGCAGACCCGCTGCTGGAGCTCGCTGATGCAGGTGCCCATGGCGTCGTAGAGGGCTGTGCATCCGAGCAGAGGATAGTCGGCGCTTGTGATGTTGCGGGCTTCGGCGATGGGCTTGGCAGAATAGATGCGGTTGAGGAAATCATCGCCGGCACTGAACGATGCCAGCGTGACATACTGCTGCAGCTCGGGGTGGGTCTCCTGCGCCCTGCTAATGGTGGCAAGGGTCTCGTTTACGCCTGTGAGTGCCTGGTTGTAGATGACTTCCATCGAGCCTGAGGCATCGAGGATGACGAGGTTGTAAATCTTCTGAGTTTCCATACTTGTGTTTTGAAAATGTTGAACTTCTTGTTGTTTGACAGTGCAAATGTAGGCAGTTTCAGCCACCTTGCCAAGAAAAAACATTTTGCAAGACTTGCAAAGCTGGGGTCTCTCGCCGCTGCGCCCTCTGCCAGGTCCAGCCCTCTCCCGTCGCTCCCCCACCCCACGCCGAGGCTGTCGGAGCGTGGGCGACCGAAGAATGGGCTGTCGGGCATAGCCGTTGGACATCAAGAGGCTTGCTATCAATCGTCGGCAAATGACCATCGTCATAGTCGCCGTCGACAAAGTTAGTGATATTTTGGATATCGCGGATGATTTCAGCAAGGTTTTTGTGGCGAAGGTGGAGAAATACGCTGCGGAGGGGGATGTCAAGTGCGATTTGCGTCGCGAAATCATCATGGCAAAGGCTGAAACGGAGGTATCCGAGTTGTATTTCCATAATTCGTACTTCGGTTTCAGGATAGAGGTGTATATATAAATAGGTGTGCTGTCCATAAAAACTATTGCAATCGACATAAAATTTGGGCTGAAATTTCTCACGAGGTTTCAGCCCTTTTGGTTATCTTTGTTTTGCTAAAATAAAACATAACCATGAGCAAAGATAGTCATTTTACCGGCCAGCCGATATATTGTCAAGTGTTAAAGTTACTTGACAAGGAGAAAATTCTTCAAATAAGCCACGAAACGAAAGGAAGCGAGGCTTACGTGAAGCGTTTTGATTTTCTGCGTGAACTCGAGATAGGAATGAAGGCTGAGGCTCACAAGATCGCACATCTTGGCATGGACTATCTGGTCCGTCGCAGCACGCTTGCTGAGGCCAATATACGTCGTCTTCAAGAGTTCTTTGCGAGTGTCTATGCCTACCTTTTAGAGAAGTACGCCAAGTTTTTAGCGGACAGCAATAAAATAAAACACCTCTAAATCGACAGCCGTCGGCTGGCGATTTAGACTGGGGCAAATTCTTTTGCTTTAAGTCCTTCTTATCATGACGAAATTTTGTCAAAGACAAAGACTCTCGAAGAGCATATATTCTACATTCATCAGACAGCAAATCTAAATTGGAACAAATACACCCTTCGTGATGCGGTATTTATTTCAGGAATCCATGCTCATAAACCTTAGGCCGTATTTTTTCAGCTAAACGCCTATGTGCCATACGCAAGACAGAGTAGAGTTTTGTATAGATTCCGTCTTCGCTTGTGGTGTTCATAACCTCCTTACCTTTTTTGTCCACCTTAGTACCTTGGAAATATTTCCTTATATCGTAGTATGACGCATTTAAGTCGGCGTTAGGTTGCTGATAGTAATAACTCCACAATTCACGCCCTGCATCAAACACAGCTTGAGCTTCGGGAGAGAAACGTAAAGGTTCACAGTCTTGCTGAATATCGAACAACTCCGTCTGAATTATTGTTGGCCTTCTTTTGCCAGAGATATAGTCTACGAGAAAGTGGTTTGGCAATTCATCCGTAATTCCAAGTTCAGTTTCAGTAAAAGGTTGCCAGTGGTTTGGTCCGTCACTTGAACGTATATTATTCTTGTTGCTGAATATTGTATATGCGAGACAGTCTGTCTTGAACTCATTATCTGTTCTCCATGTGTCGTAAGGATAAAGGAACTGGTCTCGATCGTTCTCCCATGTAGCCTCTTCAACCAGACGTACAGCTAAATATATGCATGACTCGATTATGTTGAATTCTGTTATCTGCCATTGATATTGGTGGTTCCATGGACGATTTGGACGTTCTATTCTTACAGTTCGTTGATTCTGAAAATCATTGGCAATACCTATAATGGTAGCTATTGACTCTTGACTGTCATCAATGAAAGAGAGAGTCCAATCGTTTATAAAACGTAATCCCTCGTAGCTCACAATCTGTTTCTGTGGTAACAATTCACCCTTGCTGTCATACACGTCTGACACAATTCCGTTGAACGGTTCAATATCTGTTGTCTTCCATACTTTGAAGCCTATAGGGAAACTGCCCTTTACATTGTCGAAAGTGTCGGCTGGAACTATGAACATAGCCTTGGGGGTAAGACAAAACATCTTTCTGAAATCCGCAAACTTAGGAGCCTGCAAGTTTTTGAGTGTGGAGAAGTCTGCAATAATTGCCCCTGGAATTTCTCGGTATATTCGCGTGAGAAACTGTATGTAAAGTTCACGCTTTGCATAGCCCATTGAACTTCCAAAATTCTTTGCTACTGCAGTGTTGGCAGCCACACCGCTACGACCTTTGCCACTCCGGTTATCCCCCTCTGCATATGGTGGGTTGATGTATAACACCAATTTCTTTCTTCTCTCAGGACTATTGATGATATTCTGTAGTTCATGCGGTATCTTGCTTTTCACAAAAACTCCTTCCTTGGTAGTATAGTCAACCAATGGGTCGTTAAGAAAATCAAATTGGAAAACATGATTTCCAAATAGGTTAGCACCATTGCTCACACGCTCCTTCATGGTGTCAACGTCAGCCTGTTCCAATGTTGAAGCCCATAGGTTATATCGGTTGGTCAATCCGGTCAACAAGTTTCCAGTACCAGCTGCACAGTCCCACACTACATAATCATCTTGCCAGTTTTCACCAAGTACTCTTGCTATATACTCTTGTGATTTCTCTACCCAAATCATTGGTGTAAAGTAAGAACCATGACGCTCGCGGATATCTTGCGGGCGCAAACGGTCGGCACGTTCAAGTATGTAGTCACGATATTCTGAACGCGGTGGGCGTTTGTATCTTTGCCAGAACAATTTATGCGCCATCTGCCCGTCATTAAAATCAAAATTGGCAAACAAATATGTATTATTGCCTTGAACTTTACCGGTATTCACCTTATAATGGTCTTTCTTCAACAATACCGAAAGGTTTTCCTGTAAAGTACTATTATCTTGCGACATAAGGTCTGCCAAAAAGAAATGACAGTCATAAATGCCTATCTCTGCCAAGTCTTCCCATTCTACAGCAAGTGAACCTTTCACTTCTTTCAGCCATCTACGATATATATGAGGAAAATTATTCTTGTTGACGCTTGTCTTTGAAGCACGTCTACCTGTCGTTGAGAACTTGTCTTTAATGAAAAAGCGTAGACTGTCGGCCTGTTTCTCAAAGTTAAATACAAACACATGTGTTTTCAACGTATCATGTACCATATTGTAGAGTTGATTAAACTCTTTGCTGGTATGGTCAGAAGGAACTACATTCCAATTGAAATCATTCTGCTCAAAGACACCTGAAACTTCATCGAAATGTACAAAACCTATTTTCTCTGCATCGAAAGATCCGAGATAATCGGGGGCATCAAGTTCTGTAAAACGACGGTCTTTCCCTATCGTAAGAATCAACTGTACAAATTGCTCATAGATGTTTCGTTTAACACCTCTTTTCGCTTCTGCCCAAAGATAAGTTGTGCCATTATACCCAACATAGAAATCCACTTTTCCAGGAATGTCTGTATTGTCATAACCAGCAAACCATTCTTCACGAACTTTATTTTTAAGTTCTTCTTCCTGTATCGTCTTTGAATAATATGCCATAAGTAAATTATCTTTATTGCGGAATAGTTTTTTCAAAGTTACGCTTTTTTGTTGAACAAACAAAAACATACAAACAAATATTTGATTTAACCCATGTGTTGCAGTCATTCCATGAAGACACCACGGCCGAACAGATAACACAAATGCTTCCTCATTATTACAGAAAAACTCGCGAATAGCACTTCACGAGTTTTTTTATTCAAAGCAATACGGCTTGTTTCGGATGGTTACGTTACACAAAACTGCGGTCAAACTGCAATGAATGGTTATGAAAAAATCCCTGGCCTTAAAAAGACCAGGGATTCTTATTGTTGTGAGATATCTATTCAAAGATTATTCTGCTGCAGCTTCTGTTGCTGTCTCTTCTGCCTGAGCCTCTACGGGAGCCTCTTCTGCCTTCTTGGCGGCAGAACGACGGCTACGACGTGTCTTCTTCTCAGCCTTTGGAGCCTTAGCCATGTTCTCATCGAAGTCAACGAGCTCGATGAAAGCGATGGGAGCAGCGTCACCCTGACGGGTACCCAACTTGATGACGCGAGTGTAGCCACCGGGACGGTCGCCTACCTTCTCAGCAACTACGTTGAAAAGTTCCTTGACAGCTTCCTTGTTCTGGAGATAACGGAAAACAACACGACGGTTGTTGGTATCACCTACCTTAGAACGAGTAATCAGGGGCTCAACGAATTTCTTGAGAGCCTTAGCCTTAGCGAGGGTCGTAGTGATTCTTTTGTGCAAAATCAGGCTGGAAGCCATGTTGGACAACATGCTACCACGGTGACTTGCAGTACGGCCCAGATGATTGAATTTCTTGTTATGTCTCATTTTTGTTTTGTTCTTTAATTACAAGGGATTATTCCTTGTCTAATTTATACTTAGAAGTATCGGTTCCAAACGACAGATTCAGACTCTCGAGCAAATCATCAAGCTCTGAAAGCGATTTCTTACCGAAGTTGCGGAACTTGAGGAGGTCTGTCTTGTTGTACTGTACCAAGTCGCCAAGTGTCTCGACCTCAGCTGCCTTAAGACAGTTGAGCGCGCGTACAGACAAGTTCATGTCTACGAGCTTGGTCTTCAACAGCTGACGCATATGGAGTACCTCTTCATCAAACTCCTGGTTCTCTTCCTGATCAGGATTCTCGAGAGTAATCTTCTCGTCAGAGAACAGCATGAAGTGATAGATGAGGATCTTGGCAGCCTCTTTCAAGGCATCCTTCGGGTGGATGGAACCATCGGTGGTAACTTCGAGAACGAGTTTGTCATAGTCGGTCTTCTGCTCGACACGATATGGCTCAACTGCGTACTTTACGTTACGGATGGGGGTGTAGATTGAATCGATTGGGAGTACGTTGACATCGGTACAGAACTCACGGTTCTCATCGGCGGGGACATAGCCACGACCTTTGTTGATGGTAAGCTCAATCTGCATTGATGCCTTGCTATCTAAATGACAAATCACCAAATCAGGGTTTAACACTTCAAATCCAGTCAGATACTTACTTATATCACCGGCCTTGAACTCAGTAGTGTTCTCAACAGTGATACTAACTTTCTCGTTCTCGAATTCTTCTACTACTTGCTTGAATCGAACTTGTTTGAGATTCAAGATAATGTTAGTTACATCTTCCTTGACACCGGGAACTGATGAAAACTCATGCTCAACGCCAGCAATACGAATGGTATTGATAGCAAAGCCCTCAAGTGAAGAAAGAAGTATGCGGCGAAGCGCGTTACCGATGGTAACACCAAAGCCGGGCTCCAATGGGCGGAATTCGAATTTACCGAATCGCTCATTGGCCTCTAACATTACGACTTTATCAGGTTTTTGAAATGCTAATATCGCCATTAACTTAATGATTTTTATTATTTAGAGTACAACTCAACGATTAACTGCTCCTTAATATTCTCAGGAATATCTGCACGCTCTGGCTTGTGGAGGAACTTACCGCTCTTGGTGTTCTCATCCCACTCGAGCCATGGATACTTGCTGTGGTTGAAACCTGCCAGTGCATTCTCGATAACCTCGAGAGACTTGGCCTTCTCGCGAACGCCAACTACCATTCCAGGTTTAACAGAGAAAGAAGGAATGTTAACTACCTTGCCATCAACAACGATGTGCTTGTGGCCTACCAACTGGCGTGCAGCTGCACGAGTGGGGGCGATACCCAGGCGGAATACAACGTTGTCAAGACGGCTCTCCAAATTCTGAAGAAGAACCTCACCGGTAATGCCTTCAGCCTTTGCAGACTTCTCAAACATATTACGGAACTGACGCTCAAGAACACCATAGGTGTACTTAGCTTTCTGCTTCTCTGCCAACATGACACCGTACTCAGACATCTTTCTGCGACGGCTGTTGCCATGCTGTCCAGGAGGGAAGTTTCTTCTGGACAAAACTTTGTCTGCGCCGAAGATGGGCTCACCAAATCGACGTGCAATTTTAGATTTCGGACCTATATATCTAGCCATAATATTTAATAAATGCTATTGATTAAATGAGAATAGAGTAATAATGAGAATACTCTGAATTATACGCGACGGCGCTTGGGAGGACGACAACCGTTGTGTGGCAATGGAGTAACGTCGATAATCTCGGTTACCTCGATACCTGCACCATGCACGGCACGGATAGCAGACTCACGACCATTACCTGGACCCTTAACGTATGCCTTTACCTTACGGAGACCGAGGTCAAAGGCAACCTTGGCGCAATCCTCGGCAGCAGTCTGGGCTGCATAAGGAGTATTCTTCTTAGATCCGCGGAATCCCATTTTACCTGCAGATGACCAAGAGATCACCTGACCTTCACTATTAGCAAGGGAAACGATAATATTGTTGAACGAGCTGTGAACATGAAGCTGTCCTAAAGCGTCAACCTTTACATTTCTTTTCTTTGATGTTGCTTTTGTCTTTGCCATTTTTAGCTTACTTTAAAATTACGATTGAAATCAATCAACACTTAAACTAAAATTACTTCGTAGCCTTCTTCTTATTAGCAACAGTCTTCTTCTTTCCCTTACGAGTACGAGCATTATTCTTTGTGCTCTGACCGCGAACAGGAAGACCATTACGATGTCTGATACCACGATAGCAACCTATATCCATAAGGCGCTTGATGTTCATCTGGATCTCTGAACGGAGATCACCTTCTACTTTGAATTCAGCGCCGATAATTTCACGGATCTTGGCTGCCTGGTCATCAGACCACTCGTTAACCTTCAAGTCACGGCTAACACCTGCCTTGTCCAATATCTTTGCTGAACTACTTCGACCGATACCATAGATATAGGTCAATGCGATTTCGCCACGCTTGTTTTGGGGCAAATCTACTCCAACAATTCTTATTGCCATTTTAGAAAATTGATTAAAAAATACTTCTGTTGTTTGTTAAAAGCATGCAAAATTAGTAAGAAAAATCCTCCTAATCAAACATTTACACAATTTTAACATTAACCCTGACGCATTTTGAACTTAGGGTTCTTCTTGTTGATAACGAACAAACGACCTTTACGACGTACAATTTTGCAGTCGGGTGTGCGCTTCTTTAATGATGCTCTTGTCTTCATATCTTTAATGTTTACTTGTATCTGAAAACGATTCTGCCCTTAGTGAGGTCGTAGGGACTCATCTCTACTTTGACCTTGTCGCCAGGGAGTATCTTTATATAGTGCATTCTCATTTTACCAGAGATGTGGGCAATGATTTGCACGCCATTCTCCAGCTCTACGCGGAACATTGCATTGGAGAGGCTCTCCACAATGACTCCGTCTTGTTCTATTGCAGACTGTTTAGCCATATATTAATTGTGTAATACCTTTTCTATTTCTTCAAAATCAGATAAAATTTCTGCCTTGCCTTTACGGATAGCTATGGTGTGTTCGAAATGCGCTGCTGGCTTGCCGTCGCGTGTCACAATGCTCCACTTGTCGGGTAATAGCCAGATATTGCGGTCACCCATGGTAATCATTGGTTCGATGGCAATGCACATACCAGCTTTTAACATTGTGCCATTGCCACGAGAACCATAATTGGGCACCTTGGGGTCCTCGTGCATTTCTTTTCCGATGCCATGCCCTGTGAGTTCACGAACTACTCCATACCCGTGGGATTCGCAATAGTCTTGAACTGTATAGCCGATATCACCGACATGATGACCTGGCAGAGCCACATCAATGGCCCTATATAGCGAGGCCTTGGTAACTTCAAGCAACTGTTTGACTTCGGCGGACACTTCGCCTACACTGAACGTATAGCAACTGTCACCGTTGAAACCGTTGAGGAGTGTTCCACAGTCGATTGAAATAATATCTCCATCCTTAAGAATGGTCTTGGCATCAGGTATACCATGAACTACCACATCGTTGACAGAGGTACATATACTTGCCGGAAAAGGCTCTCCAAACGGATTGGGGAAATTCTTGAAAGTAGGCACAGCCCCGTGGTCGCGGATAAACTCTTCGGCTATCTTGTCCAACTGGAGTGTGCTGACACCCGGCTTAATATGTTTAGCTAACTCAGCGAGAGTCTGACCGACTAATCGATTAGCCTCTCGCATGAGCGAAATTTCATCCTCTGTTTTCAGAAATATCTTCATTATGATACAGCCTTAATATGCTGCAACATTTCCGCCACGAGTACGGCCAGAGTTCAACAAGCCATCATAATGACGCATGAGCATATGGCTCTCGATTTGCTGAAGTGAGTCAATGACTACACCCACCAAAATCAACAGAGAAGTACCTCCGAAGAATTGAGAGAAAGCCTGCTGAACGTCGAGAAGGCTTGCCAAAGCTGGCATAATTGCGATAAATGCAATGGCCAATGAGCCTGGCAATGTAATACGAGACATTACTGTATCGATATACTCAGCGGTGTCCTTACCAGGCTTAACGCCGGGGATGAAACCGTTGTTACGCTTCATATCCTCTGCCATCTGATTGGAATTCAGGGTAATGGCAGTATAGAAATATGTAAACGCTATAACCAGAGCTACATAGATTGCATTATAAAGCAAAGATCTATTGTCCATCAGATTCTGTACGAGCCAGCTTCCGTTGCTTGTTCCATATGAAACAAATGCAAGAGGAATAAACATCAAAGCCTGAGCAAAGATGATAGGCATCACATTGGCAGCGAACAGCTTCAAGGGGATGTACTGACGTGCACCACCATATTGCTTGTTGCCGACAACGCGCTTAGCATACTGTACCGGCACCTTGCGCACAGCCTGTACGAGCATCAAAGCAGCACAAACCACGGCAAAGAGTATGAGAATCTCAGCAATAAACATTACGAGACCACCACCGGAAATAGCGGTGAAGCGTGAGGTAACTTCCTGAATGAAGGCCTGGGGCAGACGGGCGATAATACCTATGGCAATTATCAGCGAAACGCCATTGCCTACACCCTTATCGGTAATGCGCTCTCCGAGCCAAAGTATGAACATACTTCCTGCTGCCAGGATGACAGCTGCGGGGAACATGAATACCGTCCAGGAAATACCTGAAGAGAGGGCCTGTCCGGCCTGCATCTTCAGGTTGATAAGGTAAGAAGGACCCTGCAGGAACAGGATGAAGACAGTCAGCACACGAGTGTACCAGCTAATCTTCTTGCGTCCGCTCTCGCCCTCACGCTGCATTTTCTGGAAGTAAGGTACAGCGACAGCCAAAAGCTGCATGACAATAGAAGCAGAGATGTACGGCATAATACCAAGCGCAAAAATCGACGCATTGGAGAATGCACCACCAGAGAACATGTCAAGCAGCGACATCAAGCCACCTGATGTTTGCGACTGTAAGTTTTGTAACTGGGCTGGATTGATGCCGGGAAGGACAACAAACGAGCCAAAACGGTATATAGCCGTAAACAGGAGAGTTATGAGGAGTCGCTTGCGCAAATCCTCAATTCTCCAACAGTTCTTTAGTGTCTCTATAAACTTTTTCATCTACTTTGTTTAGATAATAGTTGTGTTACCACCAGCTGCCTTGATAGCTTCTTCAGCAGCCTTAGAGAAAGCATTAGCTTCTACATCTACCTTAGCTGTAAGAGTTCCGTTAGCCAAAACCTTTACAAGCTCCTTACCATTGGTAAGACCAGCCTCTACAAGCTCTGCTATACCAATCTTGGCATAGCCCTTAGCTTCTGCCAGCTTCTGCAGTGTAGAGAGATTGACTGCGAAATACTCTTTATGGTTGATATTCTTAAATCCAGCCTTAGGTACGCGACGCTGCAAAGGCATCTGACCACCTTCGAAGCCAATCTTACGCTTGTATCCAGAACGTGCCTTAGCACCCTTGTGACCACGAGTAGAAGTACCACCCAAGCCAGAACCTGGACCACGACCGATACGGCGACGAGAATGTGTAGAACCCTCAGCTGGTTTCAAATTACTTAATTTCATAATCTTCTGTAGTTAAAAAATTAATTAGTCTATTACGTTAACCAGATGATGCACCTTACGAACCATACCACGGTTGCTAGGAGTATCTTCGATTTCAACAACTTGAGAAATTTTACGGAGACCCAGTGCCTGAAGAGTCTGCTTCTGGTCCAAGGGAGCACCGATTTTGCTCTTAATCTGCTTTACTTTAATTGTTGCCATGTCAGTTCTACTATTAACCGTTAAATACTTTGTTCATACTAATGCCACGCTCGCCAGCTACGGTGTAAGCATCACGCAGCTCGCTAAGAGCCAATATTGTGGCCTTAACCAAGTTGTGAGCATTGGAAGAGCCCTTAGACTTTGCAATCACATCCTTGACACCTACGCTCTCCAGTACAGCACGCATAGCACCACCAGCCTTAAGACCAGTACCGGCAGCAGCGGGCTTGAGAAGAACTTTGGCACCACTGAAAGCCACTTCAACCTCGTGAGGAATGGTACCCTTCAGTACAGGAACCTTAACAAGGTTCTTCTTGGCAGCCTCAGTACCCTTGGAAATTGCAGCGGTAACCTCACCAGCCTTTCCAAGGCCCCAACCTATAACACCATTGCCATCACCTACAACGACGATAGCAGCGAATGTAAAGGTGCGACCACCTTTGGTAACCTTGGTTACTCGATTGATAGCAACCAAGCGGTCTTTCAATTCAACGTCACTATTTATTCTTACTTTATTCATTGCCATAATCGTTTAAAATTTAAGACCACCTTCGCGTGCTGCATCAGCCAAAGCCTGTACACGTCCGTGATAGAGATAACCATTACGGTCGAAAACAACACTCTCAACACCGGCTTTCTTGGCATTCTCGGCTACGAGAGCACCAACCTTCTTGGCCTGCTCAATCTTGGCCATCTTTTCGAGACCGAGAGAAGAAGCTGAAGCCAAAGTTGTACCAGTAAGGTCGTTGATAACCTGTGCATAAATTTGCTTGTTAGAACGGAATACGCTGAGACGAGGACGCTCTGCGGTACCATTCACACTCTTGCGAATACGGAATTTTATCTTGATTCGTCTTTCTACTTTC
This sequence comes from Prevotella sp. P4-51, assembly GCF_002251455.1. Taxonomy (NCBI): domain Bacteria; kingdom Pseudomonadati; phylum Bacteroidota; class Bacteroidia; order Bacteroidales; family Prevotellaceae; genus Prevotella; species Prevotella sp. P4-51. Next base: position 11,192 of record NZ_NPJM01000004.1, on the reverse strand, counting down.
TTTGTTGTCATAATCGTAAATAATTAAAAGATTACTTAGCGGCAGCTGTCTTACCAGACTTTCTGCGGATAACCTCACCTTTGAACAAGATACCCTTACCTTTATATGGTTCAGGCTTGCGGAAAGAACGAATTTTTGCACAGATGAGACCAAGAAGCTGCTTGTCACAGCTCTCCAGTATGATGATAGGATTCTGGTTTCTCTCAGACTTTGTCTCAACCTTTACCTCCTTAGGAAGCTGGATAAAGATAGGGTGAGTATAACCCAAAGAGAACTCGATAAGATTACCCTGATTTGAAACACGATAACCTACACCTACGAGCTCCAATGTCTTGCTATAACCAGCGCTGACACCTACTACCATGTTGTTTACCAGTGAACGGTAAAGTCCGTGGAAAGCCTGCTTCTGCTTGTAGTTTACGGGGCTGTTCTCATCGATTTCGAACACGATGCTACCATCGGTCAAAGTCAGTTTGATTGAGGGGTCAATCCACTGAGAGAGCTCACCCTTAGGACCCTTAACATTAACGATGTTGGTCTTCTCGTCGAAGTTAACTGTAACTCCTGCGGGAATATTAATTGGCAATTTACCTATTCTTGACATAATTAAATCCTCCAATTAATTAATAAACATAACAAAGAACCTCACCGCCAATCTTGAGGGCAGCTGCTTCCTTATCAGTCATAACACCTTGAGATGTAGATATAATGGCTATACCTAATCCGTTAATTACTCTCGGCATGTCCTTGTAACCGGTATACTTACGGAGACCAGGAGTAGACACACGCTTCAGACACTTGATAGCGTTCTGCTTGGTGTTGTTGTCATACTTCAAGGCAACTTTAATAGTACCCTGGGGACCATCTTCTACGAACTTGTAGTTCAGAATGTAACCCTTCTCGAAGAGAATCTTGGTAATAGACTTCTTCATGTTTGACGCAGGAACCTCAACAACTCTGTGATGAGCCATGATTGCGTTTCTGAGTCTTGTCAGATAATCTGCTATTGGATCTGTCATATAAATAAATGTTTAATTAATCGGGACTACCCCGACAATATTAAAAAAAATTCGTTGTGATTTTTCGTAAGAACACGGAAGAAACAGTTTCTTCCGCATTCTCTGAAAAATCTTACCAGCTTGCTTTCTTTACTCCAGGTATGAGACCCTGAGAAGCCATTTCGCGGAACTGGATACGAGAGATACCGAACTGGCGGATATAACCCTTTGGACGACCAGTGATCTTGCAACGGTTGTGCAGGCGAATTGGATTAGCGTTCTTGGGAATAGACTGAAGTTTACGAGCAGCCTCATAAGCCTCTGCGATATCGTCAGTGGTCGCAATAATTTTCTTTAGAGCTGCACGCTTTTCAGCATAGCGAGCTACCAATTTTGCGCGCTTAACCTCGCGGGCCTTCATTGATTCTTTTGCCATATCTATTAATCGTTTTTAGCATTCTTGAATGGGAGACCGAAAGCCTTGAGCAGAGCATAACCTTCTTCATCTGTGCTTGCAGAAGTTACGAAAGTAATGTTCATACCCTGGATGCGATCTACCTGATCAATATTGATTTCAGGGAAGATAATCTGCTCTGAAACGCCGAGAGTATAGTTACCACGACCGTCAAACTTGCTTTCGATACCCTTGAAGTCACGGATACGGGGAAGAGCCACACGGATAAGTTTCTCGAGGAACTCATACATGCGCTCACGACGCAATGTTACCATGACACCGATAGGCATCTTCTTACGCAGCTTGAAGTTTGCGATATCCTTCTTAGAATATGTAGCAACAGCCTTCTGACCGGTAATGGCTGAAATCTCATTAATGGCTACATCGATGATTTTCTTATCCTGTGTAGCGTCACCGAGACCCTGGTTAATAACGATTTTCTTCAGGACAGGAATTTGCATTGCTGAAGAATAGTTGAACTGCTTCTGGAGAGCAGGTGCTATAGTCTCATTATAGACTTTCTTTAACTGTGCTGTATCCATTACTTAATTACCTCCCCTGATTTTTTAGCGATACGGATTACGTTTTTGCCTTCGTGCTTGATGGCAACACGAGTAGCCTTACCACTCTTTGGATCTATCAAACTCAAATTTGAGATGTGAATAGGTGCTTCTTGTTTTACAATACCGCCTTGTGGGTTCTTTGCAGAAGGCTTTGTACTCTTAGATACAATATTGACGCCCTCAACGATGGCACGGTTATCGCTAACCATTACCTTGAGCACCTTACCGGTTTTGCCCTTGTCACGTCCGGCAAGAACAACAACCATATCGTCTTTTCTAATATGTAACTTAGTCATTGATTACTAATTTTAAAAATTAAAGAACCTCAGGTGCCAAAGAAACAACCTTCATATTTACGGCACGGAGCTCACGAGCAACAGGACCGAAGATACGGCTTCCACGGAGCTCACCAGCATTGTTGAGCAACACACAAGCGTTGTCATCAAAGCGTATATATGAACCGTCGGCACGACGAATTTCCTTTTTTGTGCGAACGATCAAAGCCTTAGATACCGCTCCCTTTTTCAAATCACTTGAAGGTACAACGTTCTTGACAGCAACGACAATCACGTCACCAACACTGGCATAACGGCGGCGTGTACCACCGAGGACACGAATACACAGAGCCTCGCGTGCACCACTGTTATCACATACTGTAAGTCTTGATTCTGCCTGTATCATAATTACTTAGCTTTTTCAACGATTTGTACTAATCTCCATCTCTTTGTCTTAGACAGAGGACGAGTCTCCATGATCTGTACTGTATCACCTACATTAGCCTCATTCTTCTCGTCATGTGCATGGTACTTCTTCGTCTTCTGAACGAATTTACCATAAATAGGGTGCATCTCCTTAAACTTAGCTGCAATAACAATGGTTTTATCCATTTTGTTGCTGATAACGACACCCTGTCTTACTTTTCTTAAATTTCTTGTTTCCATCTGGACCATTGTTATTTATTAAGTTCTCTCTGACGAAGCACTGTCTTCATGCGTGCGATATCACGACGTGCAGCCTTAATCTGTGATGGATTTTCAAGAGGAGTAACACTGTGGTTGAGCTTCATCTGGTGAAGTGCAGCCTCTGCATTCTCCAATTTCTCGCGCAGATCCTTGTCGGCGAGTTCTTTTACTTCATTAATCTTCATAGCTTAAGCGTTTTTGTCGTAATCACGTCTTACAATAAATTTTGTCTTAACGGGGAGCTTCTGAGCTGCGAGGCGCAGAGCCTCTTTAGCGATGTCGAAAGATACTCCCTCTACTTCAAAGAGGACACGGCCAGGTGTTACAGGTGCAACCCATCCTGCGGGATCACCTTTACCCTTACCCATACGTACGTCAGCAGGCTTACGTGTAATAGGTTTGTCGGGGAAAATGCGGATCCAAACTTGACCCTGACGGTTCATGTGACGGTTTACTGCCACACGAGCTGCTTCTATCTGTCGGCTGTCAATCCATTTAGCCTCAAGTGTCTTGATACCAAATGAGCCGAAAGCCAGCTGTGTACCACGGTGAGCGTTGCCTTTGTTGCCACGTCCATCTTGTGGTCTTCTATATTTTACTCTTTTAGGCTGTAACATGATAACTTCTTCTTTTAACGGTTATTGTTTCTTCTACGATTACCGCGACCACGTCCGCCGTTGTTTGAGCGACCGGCATTCTGCTTCTCCTGAGTGAAGTTAGGAGTAAGGTCACGCTTTCCGTAAACCTCACCACGGCAAATCCACACTTTGATACCGAGAAGACCTACCTTGGTAAGTGCTTCTGCCTGGCAGTAATCGATATCGGCACGGAATGTGTGCAGAGGAGTACGTCCCTCTTTGTACATTTCCTTACGTGCCATTTCAGCACCATTCAGACGGCCACAGATTTGAATCTTGACACCCTCGGCACCAGCACGCATTGTATTCTGAATAGCCATCTTGATAGCACGGCGGTATGCAACCTTACCTTCTACCTGGCGAGCGATGTTATTGCCTACAATTGTAGCATCCAGATCGGGCTTCTTAACTTCAAATATGTTAATCTGAATATCCTTCTTATAGAGTTTCTTCAACTCTTCCTTCAGTTTGTCAACATCTTGACCACCTTTACCAATGACGAGACCCGGACGGGCTGTGCAAATAGTGATGGTGACGAGCTTCAGTGTACGCTCGATGACAATCTTAGATACGTTAGCCTTAGCCAGACGCTCATTGAGATATTTACGGATTTTGCGGTCTTCGACCAGGTTGTCTCCGAAATTCTTGCCACCAAACCAATTTGATTCCCAACCACGGATAATACCCAGTCGGTTGCTTATCGGATTTACTTTCTGTCCCATTCTATTTATTATTTTTCGTCGTTAGTTTTGGCATCAACAAACAAAGTTACATGATTAGAACGCTTACGGATTCTGTAACCACGACCCTGTGGTGCAGGTCTCATACGCTTCATTGTAACGCCTTCGTCTACGAAGACCTTACTGATATAAAGCTCTCCGTCTTCAGCCTTGCGTTCGTTCTTATTCTCCCAGTTAGCGATAGCTGAGCGCAGCAGTTTCTCAACATCTGCGGCAGCCTGCTTTTTAGAGAATCGTAATACGCCGAGTGCGCGGTTTACCTCCATGCCACGAACCATATCTACGACATAGCGCATCTTACGTGGTGATGAGGGCACGCCATTCAGCTTAGCGAAATACAAATTTTTGCGAGCAGCCTTAAGCTTTTCAGCTGCTTCATGTTTTCTTGCTCCCATTAGTTATGTTATTTACTTTAAAATGGTTTGCCTAATTTACTTTCTATTACCAGAGTGACCACCAAAGCGACGTGTGAGAGAGAATTCTCCAAGCTTATGGCCTACCATGTTCTCGGTAATGTAAACAGGGATAAATTTATTTCCGTTGTGAACAGCAACAGTATGCCCTACGAAATCGGGTGATATCATTGATGCTCTGGCCCAAGTCTTTACGACGGTCTTCTTACCGCTTTCGTTCATAGCAAGAATCTTCTTCTCGAGCGATACGTTGATATATGGACCTTTTTTAAGAGAACGACTCATAATTTACTCTTTATTTTTTATTAGCTCTTTCGATAATATACTTGTTAGAATGCTTCTTAGGTGCACGTGTCTTCAGACCCTTAGCGTAGAGACCCTTACGTGAACGTGGGTGACCACCAGACTGACGGCCTTCACCACCACCCATTGGGTGATCATGGGGGTTCATAACAACACCACGGTTGTGAGGACGGCGACCCAACCAGCGTGAGCGACCAGCCTTACCAGACTGCTCGAGAGCGTGGTCAGAGTTTCCAACACTTCCTACTGTAGCCTTACAAGCAGAGAGAATCTTACGAGTCTCGCCTGAAGGGAGCTTAATAACACAATAACTGCCCTCACGAGAAGTCAACTGAGCAAAATTACCAGCCGAACGAACGAGCAGAGCACCCTGACCAGGACGCAGCTCTAGGTTGTGAACTACTGTACCTACAGGAATGTTAGCCAAAGGAAGAGCATTACCGATTTCAGGAGCAGCGTCTGCGCCTGACATTACGGTAGCGCCTACCTTGAGTCCGTTAGGAGCAACAATGTAACGCTTTTCACCATCAGCGTAATACAGCAATGCTATACGTGCAGATCTGTTAGGATCATACTCGATAGACTTTACAACTGCTGGAACACCATCTTTCTCACGTTTGAAGTCGATAAGACGATACTTCTTCTTGTGACCACCGCCCATATAGCGGACAGTCATTTTACCGGTGTTGTTACGACCACCGGTAGAACGCTTACCGTAAACGAGAGACTTCTCTGGCACGGATGCAGTAATCTCTTCGAACGTGCCAATAACTTTGTGTCTTTGTCCCGGTGTAACGGGATTAAATTTACGTACTGCCATTTTCTATTTAGATATTGCTATAAAAATCAATTGTATCGCCTTCTTTCAAAGTAACGATAGCTTTCTTGAACGAGTTCTTCTGTCCCTTAACCAAGCCAGCCTTGGTGTAACGGGCAGAACGCTTGCCAGCATAAACTGCTGTGTTTACATCTACTACAGTAACATTGTACAGACTCTCGACTTCAGCCTTAATTTGGAGTTTATTAGCCTCAGGACGAACTACGAAGCCGAAACGATTCGACATCTTCTCTGTAATGTTGTTCATCTTCTCAGTAACCAATGGTTTGATAATAAATGCCATATTCTAATTCTCCTTATTTCATTAAGATTTCGTCGATAACCTTGAGAGAATTCTCAGTTACTACCAGCACGTCTGCGTTCAAAACTTTGTAAGTATTTACTGCAGAAGCGAGGATAACTTCAGAGCCCTTCAAATTACGAGCCGACAAATATACGTTTTTATTGCTTTCTGGCAAAACAACAAGGGTCTTTTTGCCTTCAACTTTAAGATTTTTAGTAATATTTACAAAATCTTTAGTCTTGGGGGCCTCAAAAGTGAAGTCTTCAACCACAACAACAGCATTCTCCTGTGCCTTATAAGACAGGGCTGATTTGCGAGCGAGTACCTTAACTTTCTTGTTCAGCTTGAAGCCGTAATCGCGAGGCTTGGGACCGAATACACGACCACCACCTACGAGTACAGGTGAGTTGATATCACCACGGCGAGCACCACCGCCACCTTTCTGACGTCCAAGTTTACGAGTAGAACCGCTCATTTCGCTTCTTTCCTTTGACTTGGCTGTACCCTGACGCTGATTAGCAAGATACTGCTTTACATCAAGATAAAGAACGTGATCGTTAGGCTCAATTCCAAAGATAGCATCATTGAGAACTACCTTTCTTCCGGTCTCCTGACCGTTGATATTTAATACGCTAACTTCCATTTACTTCTCAATTAAAACGGTTGAACCATTGCATCCAGCGAAAGAGCCCTTAACGATAAGAAGGTTCTGTTCTGGAATTACCTTTAACACCTTAAGGTTCTGAGTTGTTACGCGGTCGCCACCCATCTGGCCACCCATGCGCATGCCCTTGAACACCTTTGCGGGGTAAGAACAAGCACCGATAGAACCGGGCTTACGAGCGCGGTCATCCTGACCGTGAGTAGACTGACCTACACCACCGAAACCATGGCGCTTAACAACACCCTGGAAACCTTTACCCTTAGAGGTACCGATTACGTCAACAAATTCGGCGTCATTGAACAACTCTACAGTGATAGTGTCACCGAGATTGTACTCCTCATCAAATTTGAACTCGGCCAAGTGCTTTTTTGGTGTTGTGCCGGCCTTCTTGAAGTGTCCCTGCAAAGGCATAGAAGTATTCTTCTCCTTAGCCTCAGCGAAACCCAACTGTACAGCCTTGTAACCATCCTTCTCTACGGTTTTAACCTGGGTTACAACACAAGGACCAGCTTCGATAACAGTGCACGGAATATTCTTACCGTCGGCACTGAAAACGGATGTCATTCCGATTTTTTTTCCTAATAATCCTGGCATTTCTTTAATGAATAAATAATTAAACTACAAATTAGACCTTAATCTCAACTTCTACACCACTGGGCAATTCAAGTTTCATCAGCGCATCAACTGTCTTGGCAGTTGAACTATAGATATCAATCAAGCGCTTGAAGTCAGAGAGCTGGAACTGCTCACGGGCTTTCTTGTTAACGAATGTACTGCGGTTAACAGTGTAAATGCGCTTGTGTGTTGGCAATGGAATAGGACCGCTGACGATGGCGCCGGTGGCCTTAACAGCCTTCACGATTTTCTCTGCTGACTTGTCAACCAACTGGTGGTCGTAAGACTTCAGCTTAATTCTGATTTTCTGACTCATTGTCTTTTACTTTATTAATATTAGTAATTGTAATAGGAGGAGAGATACGCTGCTTAAGAGTCATTCGCTAAGCAGCGTCTCTCTTCCTGTATTGATTTTGCTATTAGAGGAGCTCTGAGTGACCGTTCTGCTCATCCAGCACTGCCTTGGCAATGGCTGTTGATACAGGAGCGTGGTGATCATACTCCATAGAGCTTGTAGCACGACCAGAGGTGATGGTACGCAGAGCAGTTACATAACCGAACATTTCTGCCAGAGGAACCATAGCCTTAACCACGCGGGCACCGCTACGGCCTTCCTCCATACCCTGAACCATACCACGACGCTTGTTCAAGTCGCCGATTACATCACCCATGTTCTCTTCGGGAGTAACTACCTCGACTCTCATGATGGGCTCCATCAGTACGGGCTTAGCCTTAGGACAGAGAACCTTGAATGCCTGGTGAGCTACGAGCTCGAATGACAACTGGTCTGAGTCAACGGGGTGGAAGCTACCATCGGTAAGAGTAACCTTCATACCTGTCATGGGGAAGCCACCGAGAACACCGTTGGCGAGGCAGTCCTTGAATCCCTTCTCTACAGAGGGGATGAACTCCTTAGGAATGTTACCACCCTTAACCTCGTTGATGAACTGCAGGTCGCCATCCTTGTAGTCTTCGTCCTTAGGACCGATTGTAACATCGATACAAGCGAACTTACCACGACCACCACTCTGCTTCTTGTAAGTCTCACGGCTCTGGGCTGTGCCGATAATGGCCTCCTTGTAGTTAACCTGGGGCTTACCCTGGTTACATTCTACCTTGAACTCACGCTTCAGACGGTCGATGATGATGTCGAGGTGAAGCTCACCCATACCAGAGATAATGGTCTGACCACTCTGCTCGTCGGTACGAACGGTGAATGTGGGGTCTTCCTCAGCCAGCTTGGCAAGACCGTTGTCCAGCTTGGCAACATCGGCCTGGCTCTTGGGCTCTACAGCGATAGAGATCACGGTATCGGGGAAGGTCATAGACTCAAGAACGATGGGCTTAGACTCATCGCAGAGAGTATCACCAGTACGGATATCCTTGAAGCCTACACCTGCACCGATATCACCGGCGTCGATTGACTCCATTGGGATTTCCTTGTTAGAGTTCATCTGGAACAGACGGCTGATACGCTCCTTCTTGCCTGAGCGGGGGTTGTACACGTAAGAACCGGCAACAACCTTACCAGAGTAGACACGGAAGAATACCAGACGGCCCATGAATGGGTCAGTGGCAATCTTGAATGCCAAAGCCGATGTAGGCTCGTCCTCAGAAGGCTTGCGATCCTCCTCTTCCTCAGTATCGGGGTTGGCACCCACGATAGCCTCTGTATCCAGAGGTGAGGGAAGGAATGCACAAGTATAGTCAAGCAGAGGCTGTACACCCTTGTTCTTGTAAGAAGAACCGAGCAACATAGGAGTAATCTCCATAGCGATGGTACCCTTACGGATAGCGGCGATAAGCTGCTCTTCAGAAATCTCAGCACCTTCGAGATACTTCTCCATCAGGTCGTCGTCGAAGTTGGCAGCATTCTCTACCATCTTCTCTCTCCACTCATTGGCCTCGTCAACGAGGTCAGCGGGGATATCCTCAATATCGTATTCAGCGCCCATAGTCTCATCGTGCCACAGGATAGCCTTCATCTTGATAAGGTCAACGAGACCCTTGAAGTTTTCCTCTGCACCGATTGGAATCTGGATAGGACAGGGGTTGGCACCCAGGATGTCCTTCATCTGCTGTACGGTCTCGAAGAAGTCGGCACCCGAACGGTCCATCTTGTTCACATAACCGATACGGGGTACATTGTACTTGTCGGCCTGACGCCATACAGTCTCAGACTGTGGCTGAACGCCATCGGCTGCTGAATAAGTAGCGATAGCACCATCGAGAACGCGGAGTGAGCGCTCTACCTCTGCGGTGAAGTCAACGTGTCCGGGAGTATCGATAAGGTTTATCTTGTACTGCTTGTTGTTCCAAGTCCAGTTACAAGTGGTGGCAGCAGAGGTGATAGTGATACCACGCTCCTGCTCCTGTGCCATCCAGTCCATTGTTGCAGCACCGTCGTGCACCTCACCAATCTTGTGGGTCTTACCGGTGTAGAACAGGATACGCTCAGATGTAGTCGTCTTACCGGCATCGATGTGTGCCATAATACCGATATTACGAGTCAAATGTAAATCGCGGTTTGCCATTTTCTTTTATTCCTTATATATATGTAATGATTAGAATCTGAAGTGAGCGAATGCGCGGTTAGCCTCAGCCATACGGTGCATGTCTTCCTTACGCTTGTAAGCGCCACCCTGATTGTTGAATGCGTCCATAATCTCTGCAGCGAGCTTGTCTGCCATGGTCTTACCACCACGCTTGCGAGCGAAAGCGATAAGGTTCTTCATAGAGATGCTCTCCTTGCGGTCGGGACGGATTTCGGTAGGAACCTGGAAAGTGGCACCACCGATACGACGGCTCTTTACTTCTACCTGGGGAGTGATATTGTCGAGGGCCTGCTTCCAAATCTCCAGGGGAGACTTCTCTTCATTAGCCATCTTCTCCTTTACGACATCAAGAGACTTGTAGAAAATTTCGTATGAAGCATTCTTCTTGCCATCATACATCAAGTGGTTCACGAACTTAGAGACCTTCTGGTCGTTGAACACGGGATCCGGAAGAATCACGCGCTTCTTTGGTTTTGCTTTTCTCATTGCTTTTGTTAAATTAATATTCTGCGGAGGCTGCTCATTTGTTCTTCAACGCCAGCTCTCTGGCATTTACTCAACCTTGACTTATTCTCCAGCAAAACGATTATAATGTTTCTTTTGTTTTACACGCCGCAAGTCCTCAGGCTTCTCCGCCTGTGAACTTTCGGCATATACATCTTCGGGCTATTACTTCTTAGTCTTAGGACGCTTTGCACCATACTTAGAACGGCGCTGTGTACGGTTTGCGACACCTGCGGTATCCAAAGTACCACGAACGATGTGATAACGTACACCGGGGAGGTCCTTAACACGACCACCACGTACCAGTACGATAGAGTGCTCCTGCAGGTTGTGGCCCTCTCCTGGGATGTAAGAGTTCACTTCCTTCTGGTTTGTCAAACGCACACGGGCAACTTTTCTCATTGCCGAATTAGGCTTCTTAGGTGTTGTAGTATAGACACGAACGCATACACCACGACGCTGGGGACAATTGTCCAACGCGGGAGACTTGCTCTTATCTACCAACACGTTTCTGCCTTTTCTTACCAATTGTTGAATTGTAGGCATAGTTTTACTTTTTTAATTTATATATTTATTTTTGTTATTATCAATCGATTGCGACGGTATTTATGATGCCGTTTCGGGCTGCAAAGTTACATATTTTCTATCAAACCACCTAATTA
>NZ_NPJM01000039.1:0-17692 GCF_002251455.1 Prevotella sp. P4-51 | reverse complement strand
TTGTAACTTCTCTTTCTGCAAATCGCCTAAAATAAGGCTAAAATAGACAGATAATAAAGGGTAAAACAGCTATTTTTCCGTCATCAACTTTCAATTTGATAGTGGGTTTTAGTTTTTCAGTGCCCTCCCAAGGGGCGGGAGCTGCTTCCTGCTGTGTTTGAGGCGTTTAGACAAGACTCCTTCCCCTTGGGAAAGGTTGGGATGGGGCTTCTATTGGTGCGCTTTGCCCTTGCGGCGGGTTGGTGAATGGGACACAAAAAAGCAGCCAAGCGTTATAGTAATAACACTTGGCTGCTTCCTTGTACCCAGAGCCGGGGTCGAACCGGCACGGATTGCTCCACTGGTGTTTGAGACCAGCGCGTCTACCGATTCCGCCATCTGGGCAACTCTATCCAATAATTCGGATGCAAAGGTAAGACATTTTTCCGAATTAACAAACTTTTTTTTCAGAAAAACGCAAAAATGCTTGCGCCATTCGGGGATAATGGTTATCTTAGCCGCCGATTAGAAACCTCATCTTACAGACATATATATATGACTAACATAAACAACAATTACTGTGTAATCATAGCAGGAGGCAAGGGACGACGCCTCTGGCCCTGCAGTCGTGAAGCACGGCCCAAACAATTCATAGACTTCTTCGGCTGCGGGCGCACGCTGCTGCAGCAGACCTTTGACCGCATGCGGCGGATGCTGCCTCTGGACCACATATACATCAACACCAATATGGCCTACCTCGACCTGGTGCACGAGCAGTTGCCCGAGGTGGACGACGACCATATCCTGGCCGAACCCATACACCGCAACACGGCACCCAGCGTGGCGTGGGCGTGCCACCGCATCAACCATACCAACGAGGATGCCTGTCTGCTGGCCATCCCCTCCGACCAGATGGTGCTGGACGAGCAGCAGTTCTTCGCCAACGTGGGCGAGGGCTTCGACTTCGTAAGCTCCAACGACTGTCTGCTCACGATGGGCGTCAAGCCCACGCGCCCTGAGCCCGGCTACGGCTATATCCAGAAGGGCGAAGTGGCCCGCAACGAAGTCTACTGCGTGCAGTCGTTCACAGAGAAGCCCGACCGCGAATTTGCCCGCATGTTTATGGAGAGTGGCGAGTTCTACTGGAACACGGGTATGTTTCTCGCCAACACGCGCTTCCTCTACCACACGTTCAGCACCTTCCTCCCCAGCGTGCTGCGCAACCTCGACGAGAGCAACCCGCAATGGACGCTGGACGAGGAGAACCGCTTCATACAGGACAACTTCCCCTCCTACCCCAACATGTCGATAGAGCGCGGCGTTCTGGAGAAGTCGGGGAGCGTGTATGTGATGGAGTGCCGGTTTGGATGGGCAGACATAGGCACATGGCACAATGTGTATGAAGCTATGAGGCGCGCCGACGGCGACAACGTGGTGATAGACTCGGAGGCGATGACCGAAGACGCCCACAACAACATCATCAAGCTGCCCAAGGGCAAGCTGGCAGTCATCAACGGGCTCGACGGTTTTATCGTGGCAGAGGAAGGCAACGTGCTGCTCATCTGCAAGAAGGAAGACTCGTCTGACCTGATACGCAAGTATGTAAACGACGTGCAGATGAAGCGTGGCGACGAATACGTGTAAACCCTTAATAACATAGGTATGAAAGCAAGAAAGTTTTGGCTTGCAGCCATGGCAGCCATGGCATGCTGGAGCGCACAGGCGCAAGCGGTGAAACCCGTCAAGATGGTGATAGGCCCCGACGGTATGGCCTGTGAGTACATCGGCGAGACCGCCGACAAGTACCACGCGATGTGCCAGGACGACGGATGGGTGGACAAGAAGGAAAGCCGCATCGAGTACTGGTCGCCCGAGAAAGGCAAGGGATGGGTATGCTGTCGCAAGGCCGACGGCAAGGTGAACATCTACAAGTCGGCAGACGCCAAGTCGGCGGTGGTAGGCCAGCTCACCAGCACCAAGGGCTACATTCCCGAGTCGGCAGCCTGTCTGGGCCTCGAGAAGGGATGGTACAAGGTAAACAAAGACGGCGTGGTGGGCTATGTCAAAGCCCGCACAGCCTGGTGGAGAGCCAAGTCGCTGGACTAAAGGTCATCCACTACAACACAAGAGCCGCCGGCAGGCCGCTTCTCCATGACCGGGGAAGCGCGCCTGTCGGCGGCTCTCTATGTATGAGGGTGTCGGGGGCGACGCTCAGAGCTTCTGGAACTCGGCGTAGATGCTGTCGGCTATGCGCTGCATCTCTTCAGGCTCGAGAGAGAGGTGCTCCTTGCGGAAATCCACGTCAGCCTCTGAATTGATGGGCATGAGATGGATGTGGGCATGAGGCACCTCGAGACCCAGCACCACCTGAGCCACCTTGCGGCAGGGGAACGCGGCGCGGATGGCCTGTGCCACCTTCTTGGCAAACACCTGGAAAGCGGCCAGTTCGGCGTCGTCCATATCAAAGATGTAATCGACCTCCTTGCGGGGTATCACCAGCGTGTGACCCTTGGTGAGAGGACTGATGTCGAGGAATGCATAGAAGTCGGCACTCTCGGCACACTTGTAGCTCGGTATCTCACCGGCTGCAATCTTAGTGAAAATGGTAGCCATAATCGTATTGTTGGTTTGGGTTGATGTATAGAGCGTGGTTGCGAGCCCGCTATCAGTCGATCGAGATGCGATCGATGCGCAGATGGATGACGCCGTTGGGAATCTTGATGTCGGCGACCTCGCCCACCTTCTTGCCGAGGAGTCCCTGGGCGATGGGGGTGTGGATGGAAATCTTGCCCTCGCGCAGATTGGCCTCACTCTCGCTCACGATGGTATAGGTCATCTTAGCCTGGTTGGCCACGTTGGTCATTTCGACCTTGCACATAATCTGTACAGTGTCGGTGCTGAGACGCGACATATCTACTATCTTGGCCTCGGCGATGGTTAGTTTCATTTTGTTGATTTTGCTCTCCAGGTGAGCCTGTGCCTCCTTGGCAGCATCGTACTCTGAGTTTTCACTTAAGTCACCCTTGTCACGGGCTTCAGCGATTGCGGCTGATGCCTTGGGGCGCTCAATCGATTCGAGCCTGCGGAGCTCGGCTACGAGTTTGTCGTAGCCCTCTTGCGACATGTAAGCCATAATTTTTGAATTAATTTGTTCTACATTGGACAGACAACAATAAAATAAGGAATTCCAACAGCTTTGCAGGTTGTCGAAATTCCAACTTTTATTATCCTCTTCTTTTCTAATACTTTTGCAAAGGTAATGAATAAAGAAGACAATACCAAATCAATCATCAATTATTTTTACTTTCTCGTGGTTTTCGCCGTCGGCAGAGGCGCCGTCTGGGCTCACGGAGGTTCACTTAACCGTTGAGGGTCAAGCAGATGTTTGATATATGTCAAGAAAAGATACTTTCGGAGACAATTCTGGCCGAAACATTTGGCTGATTCGCGCAATCTGAATACCTTTGCATCGTGTTTTTCATAGTATTAGATTTAAGGTTAACAAGGTTTTGGACTCAGCGGAGTCCATTTTTTTTGCCCTTAACCCAAGTACGCCGGCCGTAGCGCCCCTTGACGACAAGGGATGACGCCACGCGGGAGAGCCCGCGCCATCCAAGGCCCACCCAGAGAAACCATCCGCTCATCCGCTCACACCATCGACCTCACCCATACACCACAGACGCCCATACGCAGCAGCCCGACCCGACCGCCGTGTGCCATCACTCTACCCCACCGACCAACCCGAAAACCACCGAGCCCCAAGACATCCTAACGGCAAACCACGAAACGGAAAAATCGAACCACGAAACGATTACGGCAAGCCACGAAATGATTAAGGCAAACCACGAAACAGAAATAAGCCACATCGCCACGTAGGTTATCGAAGCGTAGATAGGCGAGTGGATGCCGAAAAATCAAGCCAAACTCATCAAAAAAGTGCGGAAAAAACACAAAAACGACGAAAAACACCCAAAAAATGTAATACGTAACTTTGTACCACCAAAATTTCGTAAAGTTAGATATTGCTGTCGTTCTGAGCAGCTGCGGTGAGCGTAAGGGCTGAGAGTGCAGAGGCAAGAACAAGCTGCTTGCAGGAAGAATTGTTTCGGTTCATTATCAATATAGATTTGTTGTTTGAATAATTATTGAGTGATTGTCTTTATAAAACAGTAACAGGAGGGTATGACAATAATGCCACACCCTCCTAAAAAATACCATTACAAAAATCAAAACGTTTTTATTTCGCCATCAGACTTACGGCAAATCCTCCGCCGCGCGCCTGCTTCAGCTTCAGCACATCGCCCTTCTTTACCGTACGATGGGTGATGACGTAGGCTGAAGGATTCTTCTCATAATCAGCATCGGGTGCATCCTGATAGATGGCGCAGTCGTACTTGCGTCCTTTGTCAAGGAAATCGAGGCGCACTACCGACTGATGGCCTTCGGCATCGCACTTTCCGCCCACAAACCAATTGTCTGTTCCTTTAGCCTTGCGGGCTACTGTGATATACTTGGCAGGCTCGGCTTCCAGATAGCGAGAGTCGTCCCAGTCGCAAGCTACGTCGCGAATGAACTGGAAAGCATCGTCATACTTCTCGTAATTCTCAGGCAGATCGGCTGCCATCTGCAACGGAGAGTACATAGTTAGATAGAGTGCCAACTGTCCGCAGAGCGTTGTGTTGACATTGGATTTATTGTTGCACCACTCGCTCAGCTTCGTTACGAATATGCCGGGAGTATAGTCCATCGGACCACCCTGCAATCTGGTGAACGGCAGAATGACCGTATGGTAAGGCTCACTGCCTCCGAATGCCTCATACTCTGTGCCTCGTGCCGACTCGTTGCCTACGAGATTAGGCCATGTACGGCACAATCCAGTAGGACGTGTAGCCTCATGCGCGTTGACCATTATGTGATGCTTGGCCGCCTCCTTGATGCAGTAGAGATAGTGGTTGTTGGTCGACTGCGAATAATGGTAGTCGCCTCGTGGAATGATGTCGCCCACATAGCCGCTCTTCACGGCATCATATCCATACTTGTTCATAAGCGTATAGGCTGCCTCCAGATGACGCTCGTAGTTCTGTGTGGATCCGCTCGTCTCGTGGTGCATCATCAGTTTCACGCCCTTGGAGTGGGCATAGTCGTTGAGATACTTTATGTCGAAGTCGGGATAAGGTGTCTGGAAGTCGAACACATAGTCCTTGTAATGACCGAACCAGTCTTCCCATCCGATGTTCCAACCCTCTACCAGCACCTCCTGAAGTCCGTTCTTGGCAGCGAAATCAATATAACGCTTCACATTCTCGGTATTGGCAGGATGCTGTCCGTGCGGCCGGCACTTTGAATAGTCAAGGCTTTCAAGATGCACCGAAGGCAGATCGAAGGTGTAGCTCCACTGCTTGCCTCCGGCTATCATCTCCCACCACACTCCGCAATACTTAGTAGGATGAATCCACGACGTATCCTCTATCTTGCACGGCTCGTTGAGATTGAGTATGAGGTTGGACGCAAGCATGTCGCGGGCATCGTCGCTTACAATCACCGTACGCCACGGTGTGTTGAACGGAGTCTGTACATATCCCTTCATACCCGTAGCGTCTGGCGTGAGCCACGACTCGAACACCATGTTCTTGTCGTCGAGATTGAGGTGCATTGTGGGGAAGTTGACACAGGCGGCTTCATGCAGATTGATGTAGAGACCGTCGTCGGTCTTGAGCTGCAGTGATGTCTGTACACCCGTAGGCGAGAACGATGTCTGCGAAGCATTGGAAGTTATGGCTGCCTTCATTTTCGAACGTATCTCGCTCATCTTCGATATTACGGTTTCATACTCCTGCGTGTCGTAGTCGCCCGGAATCCAATAGGCTGTATGGTCGCCCGCCATTGCAAACTGGGTGTGTTCTTCCTTCACTACGATATAGTTGAGCTTGGGCTGTTGCGGAAACTCATAGCGCAGTCCCATACCGTCGTCGTAGACACGGAAACGAATGCAGATATCACGTTGCATTGAAGCCTGATTGAGCGTTACTGCAAGTTCGTTGTAATGGTTGCGTATAGTTGCGGTCTCGCCCCATACCGGTCGCCATGTCTCATCGAACGTGGCAGTCTGCGTGTTCTTCACCGTGAACCCGTCCATGAGGTTCTGTTCGTTCATCTCGTTGGATGCATGCTTGTCCTTGGCAAGTTCCAATCCGAGATGCGACGGACGTATCACTTCCTTCTTCTTGTATGTCATCTCATACGTGGGACGTCCGTCCTGCAGATAGAACTTCACCGAAACGTTGCCGTCTGGCGATGTCACAGTCTGCGCACCTGCCCCCAATGTGAGGGCAAGTGCAAGTGCTGAAAACAACAGTTTCTTCATGTGTACTGGCTTATTTATTCTACAACAATCATTGTCCAATACTTAAGCTGCGGAACGGTAAATACAACGAAGTCGCCATCCTGACGATATTGCAGTTCCTGCGGAGCGCCTCCGAGTTGGTCGGGCGATGCCACCCACAGCTTCTTTACGTTCTTTGCACGCATACGCAATGTTAGGTTGTCGATGGCTTCGGGCTCGGGCATCGTTCCGTCCTTGTCGCGCCAGCTCAAGCTGTTAGCCTGACGGAAGTTGAGCAGACTCACCACTTGCTTGCCGTCTACGCTCTTGCTGTATGCCGTTACGTTGCCAAGTACGGGCGGCCATGCATTGATCGTTACCACAGACTTGGCTGCTGCAATATCGCATTGTGTCTCTGTTCCACCGTTGCGAAGCAAGTTCTGATAGGCTGTAAGGAAATCGTAGTACGCCACTATCTGCTTCTTCAGTCCGGCGCTCATCTTCACATCGGCATAAGGGAAGTATTCTGAACTCAGCATATGTCCTGCTCCGAGTTCGAGATGTGATGCTCCGAGGGCGAACATTACGGCATCGGTGAGCAGCACTCCGGGTGTATTGAACTCCGGCTTATTGTGTCCGTAGTCCATATATGCGGCATACACCTGACCTAACGTATTGCCGGAATACAGGCGATTGGCCTTCAATATGTCATGGAGATCACTGAACTTGTCTTCACCATCCCACAATTCGGAGTACATAAAGTCAACGCATCCTGTTGACACAATCTTGTCTGAGCCATAATTACTGACGGCATTCATCACCAGACGTTTGTCGGGCTGACGCTCTTTCATAGCTCGTATGAACGATGCATAGCCGTTAGGCAGATTCACCTGCGATCCATAATAGTCGTAATCGGTGCCACGTGAGCCAAGCTGGTCGATATGGAATCCGTCAAAATCGAGTGCTTCATACACATCGTCGTTGCGGTCGGCAAGGTAATTCTGCCAGTCTTTGTTCGACGGATCGACAAGATATATGTCGCTCTTCCAGTCGGACGGCAACTGATGGCGGTCGCATTTGGAGTGATTCTGGTCGGTATATATATACCAATGGTCGTCCACTCCATCAGCCTTTGCATCGTCAAATGCACCGAAACAGAGATTGTAGAACATAGCCTTCATGCCCAACGAATGTGCCTGGGCAATGTAGTCCTTCACCACCGAAGTGTAGTTGTCGCGGTTGGCAATGTCCTTGTAGCTCTCGAGCAGATTGCCTGGTGTGCCGCCGAGCGGCCAATGCTGCTTGTATTGCCAATCGTAGAACTGCAATCCATTAATGTGGCAGCGGTTGAGAAAAGACAATTCGGAAGCAATAACATCTGAAGTGCGGTCGCTACCGTATGAAGCTATGAAGCCATAGCGTGGGAATCGCGCCCAATCGCTCGACACATCTACGCCAATAGTGGCGTAGATGGTCTGCTGATTGTTGCCGTCAACTGTGTATATGTCGGCCATATAGCCTGTATAATCAGCTTGCGGAGCTGTCCATGTCCACGAAGTTGAACCTAAGTTTTCGTCGGCTATCACCTCAGAACCATGACGGTAGCGTATGCGAGCCGATGCAGGCAGAGTACCGTCAGTCACGTTGAAGCGTACTGTCTCGCCCGGTTTGTATGCCGCCTTGTCTGTAGTGACAGTGAGCGAGAGATCGGCTGTGGTCTTCACCACGGTCTGTATAATGTCCGTAGGAACGGTAGCGGGGTCGTTGTAGCTATTGTTGTCATCGCTGCATGAGCCTATCAATAACGGCAACGCCATTAGCAATACATTCATTTTCATTTTATGCTTTTGTTAGATTGTTATTTTTTTGAGATTATTACGGTCTCGTTGAGCTGGTCGAGCGTTATGGTGTATGTGCCCGACGATGTTATCTTCCACTTGTAGTCGAGGTCGCTAACGTTCACAGTCAGATACTGCGATTTAAGTGTTTCGTCACTCTTGTTGATGAAGAGAGCCTGCTCGGCAGTGCCCTTTGGTTCGGCATCGGGAGCTGAAGGCATAAACCACGCTCCGTACCAGTCGCTCTGCTTGTCGCAAGAGAACTTGAGTTCGCCTGCGTTGAGCTGACCTGTCCATGTGAATACATAAGGACTCGCTGTAGAAGTCATCGGTGTGGCATGGCCAAGATCCCATCCGTTGGGTGTAGCATCACCTACAAGGTATATCATTTCGTATGGAGTGAACTCGCTCATCATCATACGTTCCTTGCCCGAACGAATGTCAACGCATATCTTATAAGCCTTGCCGGTCTCGCTGTCCTGCAGATTCCACTTGTTGTCGGGGTCGAAACCAGATACGAATTCCATGCTCTTGTCTGTGTAAGGAGCGTTTGCCTGTGTGGCTTTATACATGTTCTCCCATGAGTTCATGGATGTTCCGAACTTAAACTCGCCGCCAACTCCCTGCTCAAAGTAGCGTCCCATGCGGAAGAGGAAGGGATCAAGAGTATCCTGTGTCATCGGTTCAAAGCCCCATCCGGTTGGATTGCCGACAAAGAAGAGCTGGTCGAAGGCAGGGCGTATGCCTTCTGTCTTCTCTATGCTTACTGTTCCGGCAAGCAAATCCACGGTCACCTTATAGTCGTGTGCTTCGTCGATGGTCCATTTCTCGTCGGGTTGGTCGTCGCTTGTGCGGAGCACTGGACCACCGTTGTCGCCGCGTCCGTATGAAGGCAGAAACTGTCCGAGAGTGGTTATGAACTTTATCTCGCCGCTATTGAGCATGCCTTCCCAAGTGAAGAGGCCGTTGGTGGTGCGTGTCATCTCCGATGCATTGTCGGCGCTCCATCCGTTTGGAGCTGCGCTACCTATAATATACAATGTGGATGTGACGGGTTCGTATGGTGTAGCGGTGAACTGCGTGGTGGCAGTCTGTGTCTCTTCCACGCCGCTGACTATGGCAGTGACGCGTGCTTCGATGTCAATGGGTGTGCCAACGGTGCCTCCCATCTTGTCGAGAATGATGTTGTTAAGATTCTCCACGTTGGCGCTCCACGTGTAAGTCTGCGTCTGTTCGTCCACAGCCACGTAAGGCTGGGCGAAGTCGGTGCCAGCCTTAGCCAACTCCAGACGATAGCTGATGCGGTTGCCGGTACCGTAATTGTTGCCAGTGGTCCAGTTCAGGGTGACGGCGTCACTTGCATGGCTGGTCTCTTCCAGAGCAGACAGGGCTTGGTCAGCCGTGATTGTCAGCTGGTCGCGTCCTTTGTCCAGTTCGGTGTAGTCCTGGTCTGAGCAAGCGGAGAGTGCGAAGCCGATGAAAAGAAGAGCCAACAGACTATGAATGCAATTTATATATCGTTTCATATTGATTCTTTTTTTATTGTTTATAATGTTTCTTGACCTTTAATATCCAGGGTTCTGTGTCATCAGCTTGTTGGCGTCTCTCTCCGTCTGCGGGATGGGGAAGAGCAGGCGTTCCTTTGTGACGCGCGACTTTCCGATGGACTTGAGGAACTTCACGGCATAGTCGCCATGCTGCAAGCGTATCATGTCAAACCAGCGATGGCCCTCAAACGCCAGTTCAATACGACGTTCGTGTATAATCTTTTCGCGCATAGCTTCCTGCGACAATCCTCTCACTCCAGGCAGTCCGGCACGATGACGGACGATGTTAAGAGGCTCGGCTGCCTCAGCAGTCTTGCCCTGCTCGTTAAGAGCCTCAGCCTTCATAAGCAGCACATCGGCATAGCGATACACCACAAAGTTGGCAGGATTGGTGTTATATTCTGGTGATACGCTCTTTGAAACGAGAAACTTGCGCACGTTATATCCGGTAGTTGAGTAGCTGCTCTTGTATGTCATGCCGTCAAAATCGGGACATCCATCATACAATACGGTAAGGTCTTTGCGCTTGTCGCCTTCCTCATACTGCGACATGAACTCTTCTGTAGGCAGGTTCCATCCGTAAGATCCTGCCACAAAGTTGGAGTTTCGTGGTCCCATGAATGTCGACAGCCAGCTCGACTGCGGATTGTTTCCCCAAAAATCGTATTCGGTATTGCCAGAGAACTGCACTTCGAAGATTGACTCAGGACCATTGTTGATGGTAGCGTCAAAGTTTGATTCGTACGTGCATTGGCTTAGATCGTAGCCAAGAGCTGTCACATCGTCGCACAGGCTCACAACCTTCTGATAGTATTCATTGTTGTCGGGAGCGAGTGTGAGGTATATATCGGCGAGCATTGTATAGGCTGCGTCCTTCGTAGCACGTCCAAGATTGTCGTTATCAAGCTGGCTTTTGGCAGGAAGCAGATCGGCTGCGCGATTGGTATCGTCAATTATCTGTTTGTAAACCTCGTCAACTGAAGCACGTGCTATGTCCGTGCTCTCGCCTGGATTGAACGGCTTCAGACGCAGAGGTACCCCACCATACAAGCGTACAAGTATATAATAATAATGTGCACGGAGGAAGTAAGCCTCACCGAGCGAACGTCCCAAAATGGTGCCCTTTTCCGGATTCTTGTCTTCGAGAGCATTGATGAGGATGTTGCACTGTCCGATACCGACCCAAGGCGAGCGCCACATGTACAGCGCCATACCATTATCGCTCTGCGTGGTGAAGTTGGAAGCCTGAACGGTCTCAATGCCGTCGGTACCTCCACCAGCGCCTACTATGCTGTTACCAGCAACGATGTCGAGTGTCCACAGACGTTGATTGTACATATTCGACGACTGGAGTGTACGATAGCAGGCATTTGCCATCGACACCGCCACGTCCTCGTCGACCGTCGTTTCGGGGTCGACTGTGTTCTTAGGCTCACGGTCGAGGAAGTCGCTGCATGAACACATCGAGCCTACAAGCGCTATGTTGAGAGCCAGAATAAATATCTTTTTCATAATGATTCAGTTGTTAGAAGTTTAGGTTTAATCCGATGTTGAACGTGCGCGAGATGGGATAGCTTGAGAGGTCGATTCCGTTGACACCCACTTCGGGGTCGAAACCTGAGTATCCGGTTATCGTTGCCACGTTCTCGCAAGAGAATGTGATGCGTGCAGAATTGAGTGTCAGGGCACGAAGCCACTGCTGCGGCACATTGTAAGAGAGCGAAATGCTCTTCAGACGCAAGTATGCACCGTTCTCAACGAAGCGGTCGCTGATGCGGTTGTTTTGGTTGGGATCGCCATAAACGGCACGTGGCATCGTGGTGCTTGTGCCCTCGCCATGCCAGCGTGACAGCACGTCGGTGAGCTGGTTGTAGGCTGCCGACATGCCCGTAAGGTCTATCTTGTTGGCATTGAATATCTTGTTGCCAGCCACGCCCTGCAAGTATACCGACAGTTCCAGACCCTTCCATGCGAGCGTATTGCTCATCGAGAAGATGTGGGTGGGGTTAGGATTGCCTATCACGGTGCGGTCGTTGTCGTTGATAACACCGTCGGGGGTGAGGTCCTTGAAGCGTATGTCGCCAGGCTCGGCACCTGTCTGAATGGCGTGTTCTTTTACTTCCTGCTCGTTCTGGAATATTCCGTCGGTGACATAACCGTAGAACACGTTGATGGGCAGATTGTTGGCGAGCATCGTTACGTACGAGTTGTTCACCTGATTGATATAGTAAGGCACGTCGCTGTTGAGACTCTTTATCTTGTTGCGGTTGTATGTATAGACGATACCTGTCTCCCACTGCAGCGGACCCTGAATGTTGACGGTATTGAGCGAAACCTCAAAACCCGTGTTGCGAACCTTTCCGGCATTGGTGTAAGTGGTGCTTGTGTCCTCAAATCCCGAAGTGATTGGGATGGAAGCCTTTACGAGCATGTCGGTCGTATTCTTTATATAATAGTCGAATGTGAGGCGGGCACGCTGATTGAAGAGTGCTGCATCGAAGCCAATGTTGGTCTGTACCACCTGCTCCCAATGAATGTTAGGATTGGCAAGCGTTGCCGAAATGAGTGCCGACTGTTCTGTTCCTGTCTTGCCGAACGGATATACGCTGGTGTTGTATGAAGCCAGATAGCTGTAGTTGCCCACACTGGCCTGACTGCCCGTAACGCCGTATCCGGCACGTATCTTGAGGTCGTTGAGAATGTTGTTCTTCGGGAACCACTCTTCTTCAGAAGCGCGCCATGCCAGCGATACAGACGGGAATGTTCCCCAACGGTTGTTGCGGCCGAAGCGCGACGAGCCGTCACGGCGTACTGTAGCGGTAAGAAGATAGCGGTCGGCATACTCATAATTGAGTCGTGCCATATACGACATAAGCGCCCATTCGGTCTCGTTGCCGCCGATGGCATGCATCTTCTCGCCGTTGTCCATCTCGTGTACGCCATCATAAGCGAACACGTTCTTCTGTGCGTTGAGATAGTCGAAGTTGTTCCACTGTGCCGATGTACCAGCCATCAGTCCTACGTGATGCTTCTTGGCGAACGTATGGTCGAAGATGAAATAGTTGTCCCAAAGATATGTGAACGACTTGTTGTCGCTCTTGTAGCGGCTGCTCTCCTCAACGGGCGAGGGTTTCCAGTTGTGCTTGGGGGTATAGCTGTCGTTATACCAGAACTTGGCGTCAATGCCGAACGTGCTCTTCAGCTTGAGCCACTTAGCCAAAGTCACCTCTGCCGAGATATTGCCAAGGAGGTTATAGCCCTTAGTGCTGCTGCGGTCGGTTGTGGTTGGGCCGATCGGGTTGCGTACGCTGCCATACCAAAGCGAATTGCCCTCAGGTCCGGTCCACTCGCCGCTGGCGTCCTTAACGGCAAAGACGGGCAGTGCTCTGTATGTATTGCCCATGTCATAACTGCCCTGCTGCTTGCGGTCGGCCGAAATGGTTATGTTGGATGTCATCTTCAACCAAGGCTGCACCTGGGCATCAGAGTTCTGCTGGAAGGTGAATCGGCGGTACTTGACGCTTCTTACAATACCCGACTGATCGAGCATACCTCCCGACACATAATAGTGTGCCTTGTCGCTGCCACCCGAATAACTCAACGTGTAGTTCTGCATATATCCGGTACGGAACAACTCGTCTACCCAATCGGTTCCTTTGCCAAGAGCCGACGGATCTGCCCATTCGGGATTGGCGGTGTTGCCCGAATTGTTCATCATGTCGTTGCTCAGCGCTGCATACTGGCTTGCATTGAGCAGGTCGGGAGTACGTGTGGCATTCTGCACGGCAAGATTGGCAGAGAGCGAGAGGCGTCCCTTGCCTTCCTTTCCCTTCTTGGTGGTTATCATTATGACACCGTTGGCACCGCGGCTACCGTATATTGCCGTTGCCGAAGCGTCCTTCAGCACGTCCAGACGCTCTACGTCTGCCATGTTGATGGCATTGATGCCGAGGTCGGTTGGCACTCCGTCTATTACTACAAGAGGGTCGCAGTTGTTGATAGAACCCATACCGCGCACCTTAATAGTAACGTTGTCGCCCGGCTTGCCGGCATCTACAACCTGCAATCCTGCTATCTTACCCTGAATGGCCTGTCCGATGTTGGCTACCGGCGAGTTCTCTATGTCCTTGGCAGCAAGCGAACCGACAGCTCCGGTGAGGTCTTTCTTCTTCATAACGCCATAACCTACAACGACAATTTCGTTGAGTTTGTGGACATCTTCGGTCAATACGATTTCAAGCGACGACTTGCCACCTACGGCAACACGCTGGTTGTTGTAGCCGATGTACGAAATTTCGAGTACTGCATTGTCGGGAACTGAAATCGAGAATTCTCCGTCAAGGTTGGTTACTGTGGCGTTTTTAGTGCCTTTTTGTCCAACGGAGGCTCCAATGATAGTCTCACCATTGGCATCCTTCACTACACCATGTATTGTCTTATTGTTCTGTGCGTATGCGCCTATGGGCAACATTGCAAGAAACGAACAAGCAACAATCTGGCTGATCCATTTTCGATTGGTTTTGTTCATACTATTGGTTTTTAGTTGTTGTGTCGTTATGACGGTTGCAAATGTAGAATTTATTTTCATAAGTTGTTCATTAAAGTACCCAATATGTACACGTCTATGACTAAATAAAATATTAACAATATGATAATCAGATATTTACAAAAGCGCATTCACACTGCCAAGTACATCGTCCGCAAAGCAATAATATTATCAAAGCAAGGGGGAATCAATGAAAAAATATGAATAGGAATGAAAAAAAGGCAATCATCTAATATGTTATTTCTGCAAAATTTGTAAATTTGCAGAAGCCTATAGAAACCACTAACAATTCACTCTATGCAACGTTACATAGCCATTATCATACTCTTTATTGCCACCGCCACCTCCTCAATGGCAGACACCAACGGCGAGCTTATACAGCGTATTGACAGCATTATAGACAACATAACGCAGATATACGGCAAGAAGCAGGCACGCATCGACTTCTACAAGTCGATGGCACACAAAAGCCAAAAGCCCGAAACGCTGCTTTCGGCTTACGACAAGCTGTACGATGAGTACTTCGTTTTTCAATTTGACTCTGCCATGGTGTATGCCGACAAGGCTATAACGCTTGCCGACCGCATCGGTGACAAATTCCATCACGACAAATGCCGCATTAAGAAAGCGTCGCTGCTGGGCATAGGCGGACTCTATGGCGAAGCCGTTGCGCTGCTTGACGAGATTGATTCGACTCACCTCGACAACGAACTACGGTTCGACTATACCATAGCCTACTACTTCATCTACACCTATTGGGCTGACTACTGTCACGACTATTACTATTCGCCACGCTATCACGAGCGTGCCAACAATTACCTTAAGCAGGCTGTAACGATGCTCCGCCCTACCGACTCTTACTACAATTTCTTCTGGGGTGAGTATTTTATATATGTGGAACGCAACGACAAGCGCGCCCTGGAGCACTACTTCAAGACTCTGAGTACAGCCCCCGTAGAGTCGCGATGGTATGCCATGGCATCGTATGCCATTGCCAACAACTACAGCGCCAACAACAATAACAACAAGTATGAGGAGTACATGCTGCGTGCATGCATTAGCGACCTGCTCAACTGTACGCGCGAAAACCTCGCCATGCAAGACCTTGCAATGTATCTGTTCAAGAAGGGCGACGACAACATTCTGCTTGCCGAGCGCTACATCAATTTTGCTATGGACGACGCCAAGAACTACAACAACCGACTGCGTATCATTGAAATATCGCAGAAACTGCCCGTCATCGTGTCGACCTATCGCGAAAAGCTGTCATCGCAGAACAACATCATGCGCTTCGCATTGTTCGGAGTGTCTATCCTATTCGCGTTCGTTGTAGTGCTGCTATACTTCTACAGCCGACAAAACCGACTGCTGGCACGCCACCGACACGAGCTATCCGAGAGCAACAACCTACTGTCGTCGCTCAACGACAAACTTAATACTCTCAACTCACGATTGCTCGACACAAACAGCCGACGCGAACGTCTGGCTAAACTCTACATCGACCTTTGCGCCAAATACATCGACCGTCTGAGCAAGTTTGAGACTCTTGTGAAGCGCAAAATTAAGGTAGGCCAGGTCAACGACTTGCTCAATACGGCTTCGTCGTCGCGCCTTTCGGAAGAGGATGCGGCTACGTTCATGAACAGTTTCGACACGGCTTTCCTCGACCTATACCCCTCGTTTGTCGACGAATTCAACGCTCTGCTGCGGACCGACGAGCAGATTGTGCCTCCACACAAGGGACGGCTTACCACCGAACTGCGCATTTACGCTTTGATAAGGTTGGGCGTCAAGGAGAGTTCGGAGATTGCGGCATTGCTATTCTATACTCCTCGCACCATCTACAACTATCGCTCTACAATAAAAAGCCGTGCCATTAACCGCGAAACTTTCGAGTGCGACGTCGAGCAGCTGTGCCGTGTAATACACTCCTGACAGCAATGTACGACACATGCAAATATTGTACTGACGGTAAGAAATTGTTACAAACGAAAAACTGATTCTATAGATTTCACGGGCGGTTTTTTATAGTCCACGAAAGCGCTTCAGCCACCTCAAAACATAAAAAAGGGCGGAAAAAACACAAAAACGACGAAAAACACCCAAAAAACAGCACTTTTATCCCCTAAAAAGGGTATATGGAAAATTTGGAGCGTGTCAAAATTCGTTATAAATTTGCAAGCGTCAATAACATCATCTGCGCAAATACGTAAAGTAGCTAACAATTACAAGGATAGATAATCAAAAACAATGAAAAGACTCTAAACAACAACAGCTATGAAAAGATTAAGTATCATTTTGGCCGCATTACTATGCGTGGTGCTGGCCGCCATGAAAGTTTCGGCAGGAACTGGTGATGCAAACGAGATTGAGAAGGTGCGCGAATTCTATCGGCAGTATGCTGTAGCTTTCAGTATCAGTGACAACAAGACCAGTTTTGCCAAATGCGACTCTGTAATGAGCATCTATTGCTCTGCCGAAATGTGCAAGGATACCAAGAAGGACCGCATATCAGGCATAGCCTATGATTTTGCGACCGACGATATCGGCATTGACTCGCTGGCTCTGCAGACCCTGAATGTCAAGTACGACAATGGTGCTTACACCGTCACCTATAAGTATAACGACATGAACGACAAAAGACAAAAATTCATTCGTAATGCCAAGCTGAAAGTCGGTATGAAAGATGGAAAAATCAACACTGTCAAAGCAATAGAATAACCATGGAGACGATTTGACTTAGATAGCAGTAATAGCTATCAGAGTATCAAAAAGTGGTATAATTGAAAAAACAACAACAGCTATGAAAAGATTAAGTATCATTTTGGCCGCATTACTATGCGTGGTGCTGGCCGCCGTGAAAGTTTCGGCAGGAACTGGTGATGCAAACGAGATTGAGAAGGTGCGCGAATTCTATCGGCAGTATGCTGTAGCTTTCAGCATCAGTGACAACAAGACCAGTTTTGCCAAATGCGACTCTGTAATGAACATCTATTGCTCTGCCGAAATGTGCAAGGATACCAAGAAGGACCGCACATCAGGCATAGCCTATGATTTTGCGACCGACAATATCGGCATCGACTCGCTGGCTCTGCAGACCCTGAATGTCAAGTACGACAATGGTGCTTACATCGTTACCTACAAGTACAACGACATGAATGACAAAAGACAAAAGTTCATTCGCGATGTCAAGTTGAAGGTCGGTATGAAAGACGGTAAAATCGACACGGTCAAAGCAATGGAATAATTATGAAGATGATGCGGCATGGCTGTCCGGTAAATTCCGGATGACCATGCCGCCAACTATTGGCACAACAGCCTACCCTAAAACTATTTAGGGATGCTCGTAAATCAGTCAAAAACAACCTAACGATCTAATTGTCAGTGTTATAAGAATTTTGTATCTTTGCATAAAATAATAAAAAATCCCCCAAACTGCTTTGACCGGCCTGTTTTGGGG
>NZ_NPJM01000038.1:0-46898 GCF_002251455.1 Prevotella sp. P4-51 | reverse complement strand
TAGAAATTTATTTGTTCCTTTGCAGCGCCTTGTTACGATTTTCGCTTGTTTTCTAATTGCAACACTAAGATAAGTGAAAAATCTGACACGGCAAAATCCTAGGCAACTTATTGTTGCTCAGGAACTTATAAATAAAGTTAAATTATAGTGTTGCGGAATTAAGGAGAAAGAAAATTTTTATTGGAGATGATAGTATGGCATTAGTAAAGCACGATTATCCTATTTTGGAATACGATACCGCATCAAAAGCAATCTTTCAGCCGGGAAATGGGAAAAAGCACTTCCCTAAAAAAGCCGTATTTGCATTTTTGGGGGATGAAGTGGAAAAGTATGCACATGCCCACAGTGGAATACAGATAGATGAATTTGAGAGTGCAACAAAATTATATCCCATCTATGAATGCTTTCATAATCAGGAAAGGATATGTTTATGTCCGGCTCCGGTTGGGAGTGCTGCTGCTGTCCAGATTTTAGAGTATTTAATAGCAGGAGGTGTGACAGAAATTATTTCTGTCGGTTCCTGCGGTGTATTGGAAGATATTCCGGAGAACAGATTCTTAATACCCGTTTCTGCATTGAGAGATGAGGGAACTTCTTACCATTATCTTCCGCCATCCAGAGACATAAAGATTTCAACAGCAGGAATAAGTGCAATCAAATTTGCTTTAAATCAAAAGAAAATCCCATATTTGGAAGTCAAGACATGGACAACAGACGGTTTTTATCGAGAAACACTGGAAATGGTGCAATACCGCAAAGAGGAAGGCTGTCAAGTAGTGGAAATGGAATGTTCTGCACTGGCTGCATGTGCAGAATTTAGAGAAGTAATATGGGCTATGTTGCTTTTTACAGCCGACACGCTCTCGAATCCTCATAAATACCAAGAACGGAAGTGGGGAAAAGCAAGTGTATCCACCGCCTTGGAACTGGCATTTGACGCTGTTGTATTAATCAAAGAATAAAGGAAACAAATCTATATGGAAAATACAATGAACAATCGGAATGAAATCCCACAACAAGTGAAGCAAGTCGTTTCCATAGCAGAAACCCTATTGCAGGGGCAGATATTGGGAATGTATTTATATGGCTCTGCGACAATGAATAAATTGCGTCCGGACAGTGACATAGATATATTGATAATAACCAGACAAGAATTGAATCTGTCAACGAAAAAGGAGTTGACCAAGCAATTATTGGAAATTTCCGGCTTCGTAGGTTGCGCCGAAAAAAGACCATTGGAGATAACTGTCATCCATCAAAAAGACATTATTCCGTGGCAGTTTCCGCCCAAATGCGAGTATATGTATGGGGAGTGGCTTCGGAAAGAGATGGAAGCCGGAATGATTCCGCAGGCGTGTTTCGACCCTGATATAGCGATTCTATTATGGCAGGCGAGAAAAAGTAGTATGACGCTGAAGGGCGCAGATTGCAAACAACTTATTCTCCCGATTCCGTTCCGCGAAATACAAAAGGCTATTCAATTTTCTCTACCCGGTTTGATTTCCAATGTTAAGGGAGATGAAAGAAATGTGCTATTGACGCTATCCCGCATGTGGTTTACATTAGAAACCGAAGACGTGACAACGAAAGATGTTGCTGCGGAGTGGGTGATTCCCCAATTGCCGGAAACCTTTTCTTCCCTGTTGAAAACGGCAAAGGAAGCCTATTTGGGAAACCTGTCTGACGAATGGGAAACAATGGAAAATGAAACGCTCGCGCTTACCGGGTTTATGAAAGGTCGGATTGAAGAATTGCTTAAAGCCAAAGGGTAAAGCAAGCAAAAGCAAGAATATCCCTACAATAAATAAACCGTTTGAAATGGTGCTGCCTCTTTTACAATAATACACCTATGAGAAAAGTAATCCTTTATATTGCCGTCAGTCTGGATGGCTATATCGCTGACAGCGAAGGTTCCGTTGAATGGATAAGCGGACAAGATAAAAACGTGGAGATGGAAGACACCTTTACTCCATTCTTCAGTGGTGTGGACACGGTCATTATGGGAAAGAGAACCTACGACCAAATTGTGACCGAACTTTCTCCCGACCAATGGCCCTACGGGGAAGCGATGACCTATGTATTGACTCATCACAGTGAAGAAGAGGGCACAGAAAATATCCGTTTCAGGAATATGGATGTATGCCAACTGGTAGAGGAGTTGAAACAGGAATCGGGTAAAGATGTGTGGATTTGCGGAGGTGCAGAAGTGGCGCAACAACTCATCGCAAACAATCAAATAGACATTTATCATCTGGCGATTATACCGGTTCTTCTCGGTAACGGCACAAGGCTGTTTGGTGCTACCGATAAGAAAATTGACTTGGAAATGATTCGTACCAAGAAATACAACGGCATAATAGAGGTGGTATATAGTCGCAGGAAGATTTGATGTTTACTGTTTTAAAATCTTCTCCCTTTAGAATACACGATTAAAGATTACGACCATATTTCCGATTTACTGCTCGTAAATTATTGATTAATAATCAGTTGTAAATACTAACATTATAAATTAGAGACTATATAAACAAGAAAAACATTCATACACATTTTCTATTTTTGAGAAAATTCGTATCTTTGCACATAAGAGAGTTATTTGACAGCATAGCAACGCAAAACGCTGAAATTCGCACAGTTGCTAAATCGTTACCTCTATTTCTCAAATAATTCGCTAAAAGTTTATTCTTCAATCGGTTAAGTCAAACCGATAAAAATCTAAAATAGAACATGACCCCAAAGGGCATAAAAGAAGTTTTCTAAAAATTATTGACGGAAGGCTGAGACTTCGAACCGTTATAAAAGTCAATGATTCTGAAAAATTCATCAAGATTAAAAATCTAAAAACCATTTATCAGGGCAAAGAGATAAATGTTGATGAAGTGGTTGCTAATGATATCGCAATTATAGAAGATATAGAAGAATTAAGAATCGGAGATTATTTAGGTGTTAAACCTTGTCTGATTCAAGGATTATCTCATCAGCATCCCGCCCTCAAATCTTCTGTCCGACCAGACAAGCCCGAAGAGAGAAGCAAGTTGATATCCGCTCTAAATGTATTGTTTATTGAAGACCCGTCTCTGTCCTTTTCCATAAATTCATATAGTGATGAATTGGAAATCTCGTTATATGGTTTAACCCAAAAAGAAATCATACAAACATTGCTGGAAGAACGATTCTCCGTAAAGGCCCATTTTGATGAAATCAAGACTATCTACAAAGAACGACCTAAAAAGAAGGTGAATAAGATTATCCATATCGAAGTCCCTCCCGACCCTTACTGGGCCTCCATAGGACTGACTCTTGAACCTTTACCGATAGGGTCAGGGTTGCAAATCGAAAGTGAAATCTCCTTTGGTTATCTGAACCATTCTTTTCAAAATGCCGTTTTTGAAGGAATCCGTATGTCTTGCCAATCGGGATTGCATGGATGGGAAGTGACGGATTTGAAAGTAACCTTTACTTATGCCCTTTATTATAGTCCGATAAGTACCCCTGCCGATTTTAGACAATTGTCTCCTTATGTCTTCAGGTTGGCTTTGCAACAATCAGGAGTGGATATTCTCGAACCGATGCTCTATTTTGAGTTACAGATACCACAAGTAGCAAGTTCCAAAGCTATTACAGATCTGCAAAAAATGATGTCTGAGATTAAAGGTATCAGTTGTAATAATGAGTGGTGTCTTATTGAAGGGAAAGTTCCATTAAATACAAGTAAAGACTATGCCTCAGAAGTAAGTTCATACACTAAAGGCTTAGGCACTTTTATGGTTAAGCCGTGTGGGTATCAAATAACAAAAGGCGGTTATTCTGATAATACCCGTATGGAAGAAAAGGATAAACTTTTATTCATGTTTGAAAAATCAGTATCATCAAAATAATGGAACGATCCAGGAATTTCTATAAGACAATACGGTTGGGGTATATACTTATCTCCGTTCTTATCGGATGTATGGCATATAATAGCCTCTATGAATGGCAGGAGATAGAAGCATTAGAACTTGGCAATAAAAAAATAGACGAGCTCCGAAAAGAAATAAACAATATCAATATTCAAATGATAAAATTTTCTCTATTGGGTGAAACAATACTGGAATGGAACGATAAAGATATCGAGCATTACCATGCACGGCGTATGGCAATGGACAGTATGCTCTGCCGTTTCAAGGTCACCTATCCAGCAGAGCGTATCGATAGTGTGCGCAGTCTTTTAGAGGATAAGGAACGACAGATGTTCCAGATAGTCCGGTTAATGGATGAACAACAATCTATTAACAAGAAGATAGCCAATCAAATTCCGGTTATTGTGCAGAAAAGTGTGCAGGAACAGTCCAAAAAGCCAAAACGAAAAGGTTTCTTGGGCATCTTCGGCAAAAAAGAGGGAACGAAGCCAACGACAACAACGACTACGCTCCGTTCATCCAATAGAAACATGGTCAACGAACAGAAAGCGCAGAGCCGTCGATTGTCAGAACAAGCCGATAGTCTTGCTGCCCGTAATGCAGAACTTAACAGACAACTGCAAGGATTGATTTGCCAAATCGAAAAGAAGGTACAATCTGATTTACAAAATAGAGAAAGCGAGATAACAGCGATGCGTAAAAAATCATTTATGCAGATAGGCGGCTTGATGGGATTTGTTCTTTTGCTGTTGGTCATTTCCTATATCATCATACACCGTGATGCAAAGAACATTAAACGATACAAACGCAAGACAACGGATTTGATCGAGCAATTGGAACAGTCCGTGCAACAAAATGAGGTACTCATAACCTCCCGAAAGAAAGCGGTACATACTATTACCCATGAGTTGCGTACACCACTGACGGCAATAACCGGCTATACCGAACTTTTGCGGAAAGAATGCAATAGCGGTAATAATGGGCAATATATCCAAAA
This sequence comes from Prevotella sp. P4-51, assembly GCF_002251455.1. Classification (NCBI taxonomy): domain Bacteria; kingdom Pseudomonadati; phylum Bacteroidota; class Bacteroidia; order Bacteroidales; family Prevotellaceae; genus Prevotella; species Prevotella sp. P4-51. The sequence continues at coordinate 42,005 of NZ_NPJM01000038.1, read as the reverse complement.
TATACTGCAATTCTCCGACCGTATGCGGGATATGCTCAACACTTTGCTTGACTTCTTCCGCCTGGACAACGGCAAGGAACAGCCCCGTCTGTCACCCTGCCGGATTTCTGCAATCACGCACACACTTGAAACGGAGTTCATGCCTGTTGCCGTGAACAAAGGGCTGTCCTTGTCCGTGAAGACTGGACACGATGCCATTGTATTGACCGACAAAGAGCGAATAATACAAATCGGGAATAACCTGCTGTCAAACGCTGTCAAGTTCACAGAAGAAGGCGGTGTTTCTTTGATTACTGAATATGATAATGGAGTTCTGACACTGGTCGTTGAAGATACAGGTACAGGCATGACAGAAGAGGAACAGAAACAAGCGTTCGGTGCGTTTGAACGTCTATCAAATGCCGCCGCAAAGGAGGGTTTCGGGCTTGGGCTTGCCATAATGCGTAATATTGTGTCGATGCTTGGCGGAACAATCCGTTTGGACAGCAAGAAAGGGAAAGGCAGTCGTTTCACAGTTGAAATTTCTATGCAGGAAGCTGAAGAACAGCTTGGATATACAAGCAATACACCTGTTTATCATAACAATAAAACAATATCAAATAACTCTAAATATGGTAATCTGTTTTCCATTTGTAACTAATAGCTTGTAGCCGAATAGTAAAAGAAAGCAATTGCAAGCGTGTAAAAAAAGAGTATCACGACATAGTTTCAATATAATGCCGTGACACTCTTTTTTTACTTGTCTATGCATGATGCGACAAAATAGACAATCGAAATGACCGTATAAAGGAAACACGGCAAGAATATCCAAAGCAAAGTCTTTACCCAACCGTTTGACAACCACACACCTTCATTCCTTGACATCATATTAGACATATCATAGAAATGGCGAGTGAGGATTTCTTTGTTTTTCTTTCGGTGGTCTTCAAGAAGTTTGGACTCGTTTTCAATGAGTTTCTTCCTGTTGTTGATTGCCTGTTCCATATCGGCATCATCAATCTTTGCTTTGACAGTTATGTCTTTTACTTTGCCGATGTAGGCTTCAATAGCTTTGGTGACAGTATTCGCTTTATCTGAGGCTTCACTTAATTTGTCTTTTGCTTCATGCATGGAAGCAGTAGCCATTTCAAGGCCACTTTTTGCCGAAGTCAAACTATTGCCAGCATCCTTGTAGGCTTGAAGCTGTTGGTCAAACTTGTCCGAGGTCTTGTCCGTTTCGATATTCTTGTCTATCGTGTTCTCGAAAGATCCGAAATCCATATCTGAGATTTTACTTTTACCTATTGGCATAGTATCAATGTTGTTGGTTGAATATTCGGTTATCTGCCATATCCTTGCTTCTTGCGAGGTCTGCACAGGCGATTAGCCATCATAGCGCAACGATACGCCCAAGACAGTTCATCCTCGTCCTTGTCACGTCCCCAACCTGAGGTTGCACCACCTCCGCCACCGCCAGACTGGGCGGCAATGGTTGTGGCAGCATCAATGTACTCAGCAAAGAGAAGAATGGCGGTCTTCTGCACATCACCTATCTTGGCAAATACTTTGTCGGCATCCAAAGCTATATTCTTATCGATGATATCCAGACAATTCTGAGGAATATCAACAGGGTAATGATGAAACTCGTCCGTATAGAAGTCGAAGTGACGTATCTTTGGAGAGTCGTCCGCAGTAGGCATGGGTTTGGGTACAGTCATAATCTTTGGCTGTTGGGTATTCTTTGTTGGAGTTGAAACTGGTTTCTCCAATTCTTGATGATGCAGTTTTGCCCAAGTACCTTCAATCTTTGAGGGCATCAGACAACGACCTTTGCCAAGTTCCGAGGACTTATAAATGGAGTTACCACGCTTGATGGCATAGCCACGCACTTGTCCTTTATTGTCAGATTGTAGTTTGACATCATATCCCATTTGCGTGAGGCATTTTGTGTATAGTCCCCAATCAAAGTACGACATCTTAGCCAAAACGGAAAGGCAATCATTGATTATCGCTTCCTTATTTTGGCGGCTCACTTCTTGTGCATCTTTCCAATCACGCTGTTGCCCAACCTTGGCGGCAGCAGCCATCGCTCTTTCGTAGATATAATGGGCATCATTCACGTTGCCCCTTATGTCTATGCGGTTCGCATCAATGTGAAGGTGCATAATGCCACTCTTGCTGTCACGATGGAGCGCAACTACATATTGGCTGTCTTTGAGGTTGGTTGCCTTTGCACTCTTGCGCTTCGACTTGGCTGAAAGGTCAACCGCATCAAACGCACGGATAAAGTCATCCGCCAACCTCTGCCATTCCTCCATCGTCCAACCTTGCGTTTCCTCCGAGGTTGGGGAAACCTCAATACGTATCATGTTCCTTTTGAGCGGATGATAACGGTTCAATTTGTCCTCAAACTTCTTCTGCAAGGCAAGCATTCTTGCCCACATTGCCGTTGGGGAAATATCATCGGGCAAGAGATTGGCCTTTACTATCTCTGCCTTGTCCTTATCTACTGAGTAACGTATGGCATTTGCGCCATGACTTATTACCTTTGCTTTTGCTATCATATATGTCGTATGTTCTATTGGGTTAAGTATTTCTCTATCTCAATCATGCGGTTCAAGATAACTTCTGCACTTGTTCTCCATCGTTTCATGAAGATTTCACTGCGGAGAATGTTCTCACGTTCCGTAAGCGGACGTCCTTTGAGAAAGCCGAACAATTTCTGTATATCGCCCCTGGCATCCGAAAGGCTGTTCAAAGCCTTCATTTCTTTGTCAGTCAAGCGTTGTTTGGGATATTTGCCTTCCAACAGCTTGCGTGCGTATGCGCTTGTGGTCAGTCCGCAAATAGCAGCATATTCCGCTATCTCCTTATGAAGCTGTGGCGTAAGCCTTATTATCAGACGACTCGTGTATTTCGGTGCCTCCTTTTCTGTATTTTTCTTATTCATACCAAGTATGCTTCTATAAATGTGTGCAACCCAATGCGAGCTTGCGAGCGTTCAAGAAGTCCATTGGCATACGGACAAACGAAGTGCGTTTGTATGACATTGGTATTTCTTGCATAGCACCGCTATCAGAGTTTACGCACAAGCACGCTACGCACTGCGGTTGCACTTGTTCACAGACTTGTTGTATAACGATTCTCAAATTACCCAAGCAACAGCAATTGTGGAGCATCCTCCGCTTCCATCTGTTCTTTGACGAATTGCCTTCTGGCTTCTGCCTCCAGTTCCATGTCAGAGACGCTTGGCGGTGGAACATCTTCCTCCTCTCCATTATTGCCATTTCCTGAAGTTAGGGAAGAAAAGGAACTGTTGGCAAGTTGTGTTGGAGAAGTACCGCCATTTTTGATTGGTGGATCCTCCTTGTTAGGGAATGCGGTTGTGGAAGTCATAATATTAGACTTGCCGGAATAGTCTCTTTGGTTGATGGGAACATAGTGAGGATTGACATATTTCTTGCCGTCAACAATCCATGCAGAAATGCATAGCAATGTGTGAACACTTCCTCGTCTTGTCTGTACAGAAGAAAGGATGCCCAATTTGTTCATGTGGTCAAGCATCTTGGAGACGGTTTTTCGGTCACACTTCCATAGTTTGGATAGAGCCACCTCTGACATGTTCACCTCCCATAATGCGGTTGTGGACTCCCCAACCTCATTTGAGGTTTCAATCTGTCGTGTCACAATCTGAATGAGTTGATAAAGGCATGAAAGGCGGTTGATGCCAGCCGTGCCACCCATCAGATAGTTTACTTGTTCATTACTCAGGATAATGCTGTTGAAAATATTACTGTTCATCGTTGTTTTATTTTTGTTATGTAAATCTGTTCATGCTGTTATGCGGAAAACTCTCTGACGTCAAAAGAGGAACTATCGCCTCATGCCGAAGCCTCTCTCTGGCATATAATACTCCTTGTCGTATGCGATATGGTCAAGCACACGTTGCAGTCGGTCAAGTTGGGGGCTGTCAAGCACTTGTATGGCATTGATGGTAATTTTCTGTGATGCAATTCTTCGATGCTCACAATTTCTTTCCGACATGGTTCCGTCACCGTCAGCATAGACCGAATGAAGATAGGTATTGACTGCTTCCGTCTGTTCCTTGCTTGGGTAAGCAGCAGGAAAGCGGTCGGAAATGTAGTCTACCATATTGCTGACCGCATTAGCCAACAGAGGGTCGCGTTTTTGCAGACTGTTTACAAGTTCATCTTTCGTCATAATGCTATGGTCTATTGTTCATTTCATTCAGACGGTTTGCAGCCTCCAGTCTTATCTCCTCCTCCGACATGGCTCTTGCTCCTCGTACCCAGTCAAGCAAGGCTTTCTTCTCAAAGAAGATGAGCTTGCCAGCAGGCTTGAAGTACGGCAACTGGTTAAGATGCGTCATCTTGTAGAGCGTGCTCTTGGCAATGCCGAGAAAGGCGGAAGCCTCTTCAAGGTTCAACACTTCCTTTGTCATATAGCAAAGGTTCTCCAACTTGTTCACTCTCGACTGAAGCTCCACTATCTTGCGCTCATGGTCGAGGTTCATCTTTAATGCGTTCTTTTCTGTCATAAATCTGATATTTTGTTTATTTCGTTATCGATTTCGGCTGCAAAGGTATATTGTTGACAATGATATTCAAGCAGCCGTTATGGTTTATTAAAAGTGCTGATTTTCAATTCTTTGGTTCTATTTTACCATGCTGCAATGTGGTAGATTGGTCGGACACTCACTTGAAATTCAGCATCTTCAAATGTCTATCGTTCAAACAATCACAAAACCAAAGATTGGACAATAAGGGTGGCAAATATTTGGTTCTATTGCCAGTTCGCGTTTTTGAAAATGTCCATCAGAGTGCAAAACAAAATTTAACACCCGATTTTCGCAAGTCATGCTGTTTGAGGTCAAAACCGTTTGCAATAACCACATTTGGGGTACAATGGTAGGAAAATGAGTTGTGAATGAGAGAAATAGGGATTTCCCCTCGTTTTTCAAGGGACAAATTTGTACCTTTGCAAACGAAACAGAGGTATTCCACAAGGGATATTTCGGGCGAAGTGTCCTTGACTTTATTTTTCCGTGGTTTTGTCCCGTTTTTGTCCCTCGCTGATTTTGTGTCACGAAACAAAAATCTGCAAGTGGCTGATTTACAGCGATTAAAATCGTGTTTTGGAGAATTGGTAACGGCAACCACCAGAACGGCCCTTGTGAGCCTGTGAAGGTGGCATCGGTCAGGAACTCGTTGGTCTGGAATATCACATCGTCAATCTCCTCTTCGAGGATGTTGATGCCGAAATCGCTGAGTATGTTGTCTGCCATCAGTGCCTGGTTCTATTGTTGATAATCTCTTTGATAAACTCTATGCCTTTCGGTGTCCATGACAGATAGAAGTGGTAGAAGCAGCGCATCCTGCCTGTGACATATACCGCAATGCCCTTGTCCTGAAGGTCTTCACGCAGTTTCCACATTCCATATTCCTTGGTGATGATGCCTTCCTCTTTGAGGGTCTTCACAATCTTGCCGTAGTAACTTCCGACATATTTGTGAAGCTTTGACATTGAAACTACCTCTAAATCAGATGGCATATAATGCTCATCAACGATGGGTGTCCTGCCGATAACGCTGATTCGCTTCGGCATCCTTGACATCTCCAACTGCCACTTGCCGTTTTTCCTCTTGGCGGCATAGAGACGTAACTGTATTTTTGATATTGATTCCATAGCTATTTCTTTATTTTATGTTCTTTCGATAACAGGAATGACTCCCACGCTCTTCAGTTTCTCATAGAGGAAGCGGCGACCTTTCTGTGTCCATTTGGTGTTCATGCGCACATCCTCCGTACCGTCCTTGTGTTTAATGAGGTAGGTCTCGCTGGTCACATAACCGCAGTCCTTGTAGTCGGCATACAGAATCCACTGCTTGCCACGCTGATACTGGATGTTCATCTCCTTCAGACGTCGGTTGAAGCGGATGGACGACTCGCCATAGTCCTGTGCTATCTGTGTGACCAGGACACTGCTCTTCGTGGCAAGGATGATGTCAAGGTAACTCACCTTGTCCTTCATCTCCGTCACCTCCTGTTGCAGGTCATCCACCTTGGATCCCAACTCAACGATGCGTGTCCTTTGGTGTTCACACTCCTGTTCGACAAGCAGACGCTTTTGTCGTTCTTCCTTCAGATTGACTGCTAACCGTATCAGGAAGTCTGGCTCTGCCAATGCCTTCTCGATGGTCTGCTGTGTCATATAGGCACCATGCTTGCGGATAGAGGGGAGCACCTCCGATGTCACCCACTTGCGGAAACGTTTGGCTTCGGGTTTGCGACTGTCAAGGATGACATCATACAGTCCGTCTTCATTGATAAAGTTTGTAACCTGTTCTCTTCCAAGACTATCCGAGATGGGGTACTTTGAAAGTACATCATCCGAAAGTCGTTGTACCAACTTGCTGGTTTTTAGTCCAAGAACTCTTGCCACATCAGCCAAACAGAACAAGGGTTGCTCTGGTGTTCCTGTGGTTCGGACTGCTCCAAATTCCTCGTTGTTGAAAATCTGAATATCGTTCATATCTCTATGCTGTTTTGTGATTATTTCTTCTCTTCCCTTATTTCTATCTGTTCACACTTTCTTCACCCTCACCGCTGTTGGCATCATCGCCGTCAGTGCCTGTCGAGCTCCTCACGCCCTTCATGTTTTCCTGCCAACGGCTCTTGGCATCGCTGATGATGCTGCCTTTATGTACTACACGGTCGTTGGTGGCTGCCAAGAGGGCGGTAGTCTGGCTTTGGGTGTTGAGCTGCACAAGGTATTTCAGTAGTGTCTCGTTCTGTGTCGTCAGGTCGGCATAGATGCTAAGATACTGCCGCTTTCTCTGTGCATTGGGCATATAGGCATCCTTGGTGGCTTTCACGGCACACTGGTACATATTGTACAGTTCCTCCCACCGACGCTTGTCGTTGATGGTGCCTCCTGTAGGGATGATATGGTCTATGTTCGCCTTCATCTTGTCCAACTGACCGTTGATCTTGCTGCTTTCGGCAAGCCAGGCGAGGTCTATCTGTCGGTCGGCTACGTTCAAGGCTTCCACCTCAGCACGCTTGGTGAGGGCAGAGTCTATCTTCTCCGCATCATCTACTTGGTTGTAGAGGTTGATGCCGGCAAGAGTGCGGAAACCTAACTTGTTCTTCTCTGCCGCTGTCTTCTTATAGTTGTTATGTAACAGCCAATAATAGAACTCAGGGGTGAGAGAACCGCCACCTGTCTCCATCACCGTTATCTGGTTCTGCTTGGAGGAGTCGTGGTTGTAGGTCACGCTCTGGGCTGTGGCTTTGATGGTGGTTGCTACCGCCATGATGAGTATCATTGTCTTCTTCATGTCCGTTCTTCTTTTGTTTACAATCCGTCAATAGTCAAGTTTTCCTGCCACTTTCCATCGGCTGAAGGCATCTTCCAGTATCTCTTCCTTCGTCCTCGTCCGATACACCTTCTCCTTCCAATAGCCCATGCGCAGCTGCACATACCGCCATGTCTGGAAGTAGGCTTGGTTCAGATGTTTTTCTATCAGGTCCAACGAATTGTTGATATTGTCCAACACCATCAGCAGGTCGGAAGTTGAACAGGCTGCCGCTCCTGTGGCATACAACACGAGGTCGTTGACGCTATGGTAGAGTTGGCTTCCTTCGTTGTATATGTTGTCGATGGCTTTCTTGTTGATGCTGATGAGCATCGTGTCAGCCAGTTCGATGTGTTTCCGCTTGATGACCTTATCATTGAAGTCCTCCAACAGGTTCTTGTAGTCACTGATGCGGTCGCTCACCGTCTGGTAGGTGCTCTTCACGTTCAGCACCGTGCGCAACGACTGGTACATCACATCGATGATGTCGAAGGCCCGGGTGTATTTGTCCAAATCCACATTCAGTTCCTTGTATTTGCCCACCTCTTCACTGCTGTATTCATGCAGCAGTTGATTGCTGTACTCCAAAGTGCTGCGTGCCAGCAAGAGGCTGCGCTGCTTCTTGTGGTCGTTGATGTATGCTTCCACCGATACCGCATCGAATCCCCATTGCGCCAAGGCTGTATTGGGGAAGAGGGTAATCAGCAGGAGAGCTATGATGATGGTATGTCTCATTCTCCGTTCCTCCCTCAGTTTTCGTTCTCGTTATCTTCACCATTCCCTCTGTTAGGGTCTGCATTCTCTCTCCATCGCTCGTAGCACTCTTCAATGAGTGTCCTTCTGCGACCTTGGTCTGCGTCGATTGAAGGAAGAATGTCCTTCAGCACGTCAATGATGCTGCGCTTGTAGTGCATCATTTTTTCTAATGATACCAAGTCGGCGTAAATCTTGGTGATACGGCTATCTACTTCACGGGCTATCTCCAGACGGTCGCTCGACCAGAGCAGGTGTATTACATCGTCATTGTCGGCGGTCTGGGTTGCCTCGCTCTTGGCATATTCTGTGGTGATGCTGCACGACGGGAACTCCTGGGCTATCTCCGAGATACGGCTGTTCACCTGCCTCGTCTTCTCCTCGTCAGAGGCATTCGGGTCAAGGGTCAGCACATCCACCACCTGTGTGTCGGTGTATTCCGAGGTCAGCTCCCACGATATTTGCAGTATCGCACGGTGTATCTTGATGCCAAGGAAGTACTTGGGCTTCCTTGCAATGGACAGTGTCGCCTTGAAGGTGATAATGCCGTTGATGTTGGGCATGGTGGCAGTTCGGACGTAGGTGTAGCCGTTCCACGAACCGGCACCTTGCCACGTGAGATTGTAGGCTGACTTCACATCCTGCATGATGGCAGGGATGCGGTAGTAGTCATCGGTGGAGGTGGCATTGTCGTTAGCCGCCTCGCTCTTGGCATTCTGTATGTCTGCCAACTGCTGCTGCCATGTCGCCAATTCCTTCTTCAGGTTGTCTATCTTCGTCTTGTTGACATTATGTTGCTGCCGCAAGGCAGGGGCTTCCTCCACAGAGGCATTGGCTATCTGCGTGAGCAGGTTCCTGTTCTCTGTCTCCAACTGGCTTATCTGCGCCTCCAACAGGGCTATCTTGCTATTCGCCTCACGTTCCTTCTCGTCCAGTTCCGATAGGTCGAGATTATTTTCTGATACGCTTGTCCTCATGGCGCATTCCTTGCTGTGGGCATTGAGCGAACCGCCGCACTCACGGCACTTGTACTGCGTGCTGCCCTGTCCGAGGGTGACACCGTCCGAACAGGTGACGCTGATGGTCACGCTCTCCACGCCCTTCAGTTTGGCGGCATCGGTGGCTTGATAGTAACGGCGTGCGTCACTGCCGATGTAATAGACATAGCCCTCCTCGTTGTCGTTATACTCCGAGAGACGTGCCTGCAACTGACGCTTGAAGGTATTCAAGTCCATGCTGTAGGAGTCGAAGACATCCTCATACACCTCTTCCACGTTGTTCCAGCTCTTGGTAACGTGTATCTCGTAGGCGTAGGCCTTCTTGGTCTGCTTGCCGCCACGGCTGATGATGTACGACGACATCCAATAGTTCATCGTATAGGTGAAGCCGTCGCTCTGGGCGTTGAGCTGCTGCACACGGCTGCGGCTCCATCCGGCATGGTTCTCCGAGTTGGCCAGTATCTGCTCTCGCTGCGTGCTGTTAGGGTAGAAGTTGGGGTCGGAGGTGTTGATACGATACCAATGGTCACCGTTCAGAATACTGTTGTCATCGGTCGGCGGATAGTAGTCACAGAGGCTTACGCTGCCTTGGTCTCGTCGGGCAATGTACCAACGCTGTGTATAGTAGTTGCCCTGCGTCTCGCTCAGATAGTCTGTCATCCACGAGGTGATGTTGTAGTTGGAGAGGTCGAAGAGGGCTGCCACGTTGTCCTCGCCACCCACCAGACTAAGGAGTGTGCTGCCGATGCCGTTCTCTGCCTGTTCATAGAGGTCATGGTAGTTGTCATAGATGTCGATGATTTTACTCACCTTGCCATTGAAAAGGTCGTTGAAGGCACTCTGCTGCAAGAGTGCGCCTGATGCCCCGTTGATACCTGCCGTCGCCAACGATGCTCCCATATTGTAAAGCGTCTCGATGTCGGCGGTGAGGTTCTCCACGGTGAAGTTGCCGGGCACACTGGCGATGTCATCCAACAGCTGCTGCCAATCTACATTGCCTATCTCCGAGAGTTTGAGGATGGCGGCTATCTCTTGGTTGATTTCCAAGAACTGAATGTCGGCAAAGGTCAAGCTACTGTTGGTCACGACACTCTCAAACTGCATACACAGCGACTTTGTGTCGGCGCATATCTTCATCAGGTAACTGCCCCAGTAGAGGGCGGTCTGCGGACTTTTCAGCATCATTCCTGCCACCGTCCATATCTTGGGCATAATCTTGTTCGCCACCATATTGTGGATGCGGCGGTAATAGTAGTTCTCCGTGCTACTGCTCCAAATGCCGAGGTCGGTGAATGCCTTGCGCTCCAAGAACTTGGCAGCGAAGATGCCGGCAGTGGCAACCTCTGCGGCATTGTAGTGCTTCAAGATTTCGCCCACCTGCTCGTTATAATAGCTCTCTGCCATAGCTCCAGCACCGAATGCGGCAGCCATGGCGGCAACGATCTGCTTGTCGTAGTTCACGCTGTAATACTGCGCATGAACCCTTCCCACGACAAGTGTAAGACACATATATATTATAATAAGGTATAAACGTCTCATTGCTTCACTACTTTACGTTTTTACTACTTTCAGTTTCTACTATTCCACTACTTTACTACTTGTAGTATTTACTATTGGTAGTATTCACTACTAATCGTATTTACTACTAATCGTAAATACTACCCAGCCACCGTTCCCGAAAGTTTTGCTTTCGGGCATCTGGGCTTTACGTCTATTCCGGGATTTCCGTTTCCATCAATCAGCCCCCGTGCTCGCCGTGTCAGCGGCGAGTGGCTCCATCGTCCGTCAAATTGAGCACATGCCCCGCCTCATTGACCTTCTGCGCAAATGCCAACGACTTCCCGATGCCACTGGCATCCCAATCTCTGCAATACCGCTCGATAGCCTCCTGATGTCTGCACTTCAGTTCATGCTTATAGAGTTTCAATGCCTCCTTCTCAGCTCGCTCGGTGGTGTAGGTCATATAGCACTCGTGCGGCTCCTCCACACCATACACTCCGCTCGTCGATCCACGTCGGATAAACACCTCACGGAAGAAACTTCTTCCCTCCTTGTTATCCAAGCGGTTGACAGTGAATATCTTCTTGCAATCCACATCCGTCAATCCTAATATCGCCTTGATCTCGTCGAATCGCTCACGAAATTTGCTTTGGTCGAGCAGCATCACCACGTCGGAGTTGTTGATGATGGCTTCCTTCACGATGGGACTGCCGATGATGTCCTGTATCTCCTGTGTCACTACGCCCACGCTCGCCCAGAACTTTCGGGCTGTCTTGTATAGGTACTTGATGTACTCGGCCATCAGCGGCGAGGCGATGGCTTTCCATGCCTCCTCGATGACAAGGCACTTGCGGTTCTTCTTCAGGCGCATCTTCTGCAGGAACACGTCCATGATGATGAGCGTCACGATGGGGAAGAGCTGCTTGTTCTCCTTGATGGCATCCACCTCGAAGACGATGAAGGTCTCGTCGAACAAGGTGCTATCCACGTTCTCGTTGAGAATCTTGTCGTACTTGCCGCCACGGTAGAAGTTTTGGAGCATATAGGCGAAGTTGTCGCAGTCGATGGTGGTGATGTTGTTCTCGATGCAGATCTGGTCGAGACGCTCACAGGCGAACTCATAGAATGAGTCGAAGGAGAGGGTCTTCACGCTCAATGCCATGCGCCGTTCCTCCAGTCCCTTGATGAGTTTCTCCACCTTGTCGTGTATCTGCGTCAGCTCCGTGCCGCGCCGCTTCTCCATGGTGGAGAGGTTTTTTCTCAGTGTCTCCTTCTGTGAGGAAGGATAGGGCTGCACACCGTTGAAATAGAAATCGTAATACTCCGTCACCAACTGCTCCACGACACGGAACTCCAGTTCGGGTATCTGCGTCTCCGAGCCTTTCCATATCAGCAGTATCAGGTTCTTCAGGAAGTCTATCTTCTCAATGTTCAGCTCCCGCTTGCTGATGTTGAAGGGGTTCATGGTGATGGGCTTGTCCTCCGTATAGGCGATGTACTTGCCGCCCACATACTCGCAGAGTCCCTCATACGAGTTACCCGTATCGACCATGACGATGTCGGTGTTCTGCTCCCACAACTGACGCACCACGCTGTTCATGTGGAAGCCTTTCTATATTACATAACACACTGAGCAACAATACTTTCTTGAAAACTACAAAATCTAAACGGTACAAATTTTAAACAAGGGTAAAACAGCCGTTCAAAGCACTCGGCAAAGAGAAAAAACTATGACAGGGTCAAAAAGCAGATTTAAGATTATTTATGAAAATATTTTGGGCAAATTTGGCTTATTGCTATCCAAAGAGCGCATTTGAATAGAAAATCGCACTCGCAACAACCGTAGAGAGATTGACGGTAGAAAAAGAAAAAAGATGGGGTTAGGGAGGCGGACTGGAGGCATAAATTAGGGTCGAAAATAGGTGTCTTGTACCTTGGTTGTATCTCTGTCTGCATATATCGTTGATAAACAACGCAGGTTAATAATTCGGCGGCAACACTAAAATAAATATTTTCCACTTGGTATCAATAAGGGGTTTTCAAATATGCCAATTCATACCGAATTTAAGCATTTGAGTAACCAAATAACCTCCTTATACGGAAAAAATGCATTTAGATTGACACTTTTTGGCAACAAGATTCTTGTTTATGGATTATTTATATTAATTTTGTTGCCAAATTCAGTCAACAAGAACGTTTATGAAGTTCATAGATAAAATAAAACAACTCAGAGAAGAACAGTCGCTGACACAACGTCAAGTAGCTGCTGAATTGGGAATAGATGTTGCAATGTATAACAGGTTTGAGAAAGGTGAACGCTATATGAAGCGTGAACTTGTGAAGAATCTGGCACACATATATGGCATATCAGAAGATGAGTTATTGACACTTTGGCTTGCAGGAAAGGTGTATGCTTTATTAAGCGAGGAAGACTTTGCTGAGGATGTAATATCAGTGGTTGCTGAGGATATAACATTTAATAACAATATAAGAAAGACAGTATGACAAAAGAAACATTCTTTGAATTACTCACTAATGAGGTTAAATCTTACAAGGAATTTCTTGAAACAGACAGCAAAGACTGGATTGTCAAGGGATTTATTGACGTTGACAAGAATGTCTATACTATAACAAATGACACTAAAGTGGTGTCCAAAATCATTGAGATTCTCTTGATTCCTAAACTGGATAATTTCGCACGCAGTCATGGATTGGAACTTGAGCTGCCATCGAAACAGAACTTTTATCCCGACCTGACATTTAAAGACCAAAAGGGGCATTTGTTTGCTGTAGATTTCAAGTCGAGTTATTATGATGGTGATTCAGTCAATGGACTCACTTTAGGCTCATATTGGGGATATTTCAGAGAACGGGACACTATCAAGAATATGGATTATACATACAATTCATATTCTTCTCATACCGTTCTCGGTATGCTATATAAACAAAGCAATATTGAGGGAAATGAGAAGGATGTCTATTCTGTCGATGAATTGGATATTATACATTCCGTAATCGAGGACTTCATCTTCTTTGTTCAGCCAAAGTGGAAAATAGCAAACGATATACCTGGAAGCGGAAACACTCGTAATATAGGAGGTATTACAAATATTGAAAAATTGGTGAACGGAATGGGACCTTTTGCAGAACTTGGCGAAGAAGTCTTCGATGACTATTGGAAAGGCTATTTCAATAAGGTAGATGCGAGAACTGCAGGTATTGGAACTCCCAACTACCATAATCTTAAGACGTACAAAGAGTATCTGGAACGTCAAGAAAATCTTTTGAATAAATTAAATTAATGAAAGCATGGCAGTAATTGTTCCACCAATAAAGTCACAGGGAATCAAGACCAAACTTGTTCCATGGATTAACGATGTGATTTTCAGGTCAGGCATAGACTTAGTCAATGCAAACTGGATAGAGCCTTTCTTCGGAACAGGGGTTGTAGGCATCAACTCCCCATTAGGAGGGCGAAGAATCGTAGGTGACAGCAATCCGCACGTCATCAATTTCTACAATAGCATCAAAAGCGGAATCGTGACACCCCAGAGCATGAGGGAATACCTTCAGCGTGAAGGGGAACTGCTTGAACGTGCTGGCGATGCAGGTTATGAACACTATCGGCTCGTTAAAGACAGATTCAACAAGGAACACAGTCCCTTTGACTTCATTTTCCTGTCAAGGGCTGGTTTTAACGGTATGATGCGGTTCAACAGAAAAGGTGAATGGAACATACCATTCTGCAAGAAACCCAACCGATTTGCTCCTGCCTACATAACCAAAATATGCAATCAGGTAAAAGCTGTGGAAACTGTAATCAGGCAATTCGACTGGACTTTCTGTAATAGAAGTTTCATTGAAACGATACGTGAGGCCAGACGTGGTGACATGATATATTGTGACCCTCCTTATTATGGACGCTACGTGGATTATTATAATGGCTGGACAGAAGAGAACGAACGAGAGTTGTTTGAGGCATTGAGAGATACGGAGGCACACTTTGTGCTCTCTACGTGGCATCATAACGAGTTCCGCTCAAATGATATGATTGATAGATACTGGGGACAGTTCAACGTCTCTACACAAGAACATTTCTATCATGGTGGTGGTCATATCGAAAACAGACACGCTATGACTGAGGCTCTCGTATTTAACTTTGAACTTGAAGCGAAACCGGAACCTGCCCAGCACGTTCCACCCCAACTGGAACTGGAATTTGCCATATAATATGTTGAAGCCATACTATAATGAGGACAGCGACTTCATCTTATATAATGGTGATTGTGCTGAAGTGATGAAAGGTCTTGACAAGTGTACGGTGGACTTGATTTTTGCCGACCCACCGTATTTCTTGTCGAGCGGCAAGACTGTGCGCTATAATGACAATGAGAAAACAATCTATAAAGGCGCATGGGATGAAACCAAAAGTTTGGACGAAATAAACGCATTCAATCGCAGATGGCTTTCCGCTTGTCGCGAAGTGATGAAGAATGGGGCTACAATATTTGCAACAGGCACCTATCATAACATTTTCTCCATCGCATCCTGTATGATGGAAATGGGCTTTAAAATCCTCAATATTATCGTATGGCAAAAGACTGATGCAAAACCTACCCTGTCAAGAAACTATTTCAATTTCACGACTGAATATATCGTATGGGCAAGAAAGGACATGAAAACGCCACACTTCTTCAACTGTGAACTGATGGAACAGATAAATGGGGGTGCAAGGATGTCTGATGTATGGCGCATACCTTTCCTGTCTTCATGGGAACTCAAATGCGGTAAACACCCTACCCAAAAACCTCTGCGTCTTCTATACAGGATATTATTGGCAGCCTCAAAACCAAACGACTTGATTCTCGACCCATTTGCTGGTAGCTGTACAACTGGCATAGCAGCAAATCTACTTGACCGTAGGTTTATCGGTATTGACCAAAGCAAGGATTATCTGGACTACGGATTGAGGAGAAAAAATGAAATCGAAGATACAGAAACCGCGGCTCTCTATCTACGAAAAATGTCTGAGAACAATGAAGAACTTATGGTTATGGTCAATCATGCAAAACCACAATCAAGAGTGAGAATGATCGAAACAGGAATCTGCTACATGAGGGCGGGTGATTCAAAGGGCTCATTATTGGTAACTCCGGGTTTTGAAAGGCTACAATACGTACTTCTTCATACAAATGGAGAAGATGCAAGTATGTTCAGACTGAAATCAAAAGGTCATTTCCAGATTTGGACACGAGAGACCTTGGAGGCATACGGGTTTCAACCTTCTCATGCCCCTTACTATATAGTGCTTCTCTTTGATAATACGAAGGAGATTCCTGTCAGGAACAAGGTCAATCTTAAGGAGAACAGGAATACATATCGTGCTAAAATTAGACCACTAAGTGACTTTATTGGAATAAAATAACCGAAAAGGAATCGTTATATGATACGCAATATTTATACAACAATGTCAGACCTGATTCGACAGAACAATCCAGATTTGCTGTCAATCTTACCATGCAGGCTAAAATCAAACGATGAAAGCTTGCAGGTCATAGAGTTGCTTCAAGTTGAAGAGACAGATAAAGAAGTGGCAAAGGAGAAAATGGAAAATGTGCTCAACATCATATCCAGTAATGGGGATTTCTTTGGAAAGTATAGTGCAATAGAAAAGATTCTTCAGCAGGGAGGAATTACCAAACTGATGCATCTGTTGTACAACAAAGGAAAGGAAAATAATGACGAGTGGGTGGTCAATGAGTTTCTTTCTCCGATAGAGAAACTCCAGTCGTTGTTCCGTGGGATGCCGCTCTTCAAAGTGGAAGTGGTGGATGCGCGACCGAATATGCAAAAGAAGACTGGCACACGAATGAACAACATGGGCAGATATGATGTGTATCTTCAAAATGCATCTACCAACGAGCGCAAACTTATTGACTTCCCTACCAAGGAAGCAAAAGTTATCTATCTGTGGATGCTTTTGCATACAAGACAAGAGCTCAGACGCAGAGAAATAATCATGAGCATGGAAGAGATATACCACATTTGTGAGTTATGCTATTATGGCATGTACTTTGAGCTGAGAGAGAAGATAAATGCGAATGAGGTGAAGAACGGAAGGGATGGCTTCGATCAGTTCTGGCTTCAACATAAGCCCAAAGCCAATGCCAGTGTCTTGCTTGCACTCGGCAAACAGGATATAGAGGAATGGTACACTATTGAATATGACAAGAAGAAAGAAGTCAGTTCGCTAAGTTTGCCTGTAAATTTCATTTCATTACCTGAAAGTTTAACCTTTTAAATATTAAATTATGTCGTTTGTAAAGAAAACCGCAGGAAAAAAAACCAGTGAAATTAAAGATAAATCAAAACCAACACTCTGTGCGCCAATTCGGGTATCAGATATAAACTATAATAATATCAATATAAGTAACCAAGAAGCAGTCTCCAGGCTTTCAGATATAAAGGACTTACTTCCTGTTATTGAGAGTGCCTTCAAAACTACTGATTCTATTATTCAAGGAGATGTTTTGGCCAAATTTGAGGAAACAATCCAACTCAATCTAAAAAGGAGGGGATTCGATATCAAGTCCGGGGCAACATGTATATACCAGTTATTGAATAGCGTGAATATCTATTTAGTCACACACACCTTATGTGGCGACAAAACTTCGGATGAAAGGGAGATACCTTCTGATAAAGTGAGGTCGATTAATTTAGATAAGAAAGAACTCCATAACAAGATTGAAAATGAAGAATTTGATAAGGCTAATGAAAGAGAGGAGGTTGAAGCTGTCCTTTTGGGATGTTACAAGCGAGATACGGAACGATATTTTGCAGGTGAAGGAATAAAGTCCGTGAATGGAAGTGTCATTAGTTCTTTTGATGATGTGAATAAACATTGTAGTATTTTCCTTTGGATTGACCATATACATGATGCATCAAACAACCATGTGTCTTTTGAAGCATTATTGACGTTTGTTCTTTTGCATGAACTAATGCATCTTATGATGGATGTATTCGATGAAAATGAATTCGGCATCATTGGTGAAGGCAACCTTAAAGACTTGGGGCAATTGTACGGATACTTCCGTGAGGAGTCGTTGGCCAACGCTTTGGCACTTCATCTTTGCGATTCAACAGGAAACGAGGATTTGGTTTATTCAATATTGGGTCATTTCGTACAAAATCAGACAATCCCGTATCAAACAGGTTGGCTCTATAAGAGCCTTTTTGAAAAGGCCGTCATAAACTGGATGAAGTGTAAGACAGGAAAGTTTCTTACCAAACAACTTGCAAAAAAATGGTTATTGGAAATCACAGAAGAAGAACCTGATTCCAATAATCTAAGGCGAATAGAGGATGAAATTGAGGAAATCCTTCCCGATAAATAAACTCAGATATCCATGATACATAAAAATCCCGCCATAACCCAGACGGGATTTTTCTATATACGTATATCATTACTTTGTTTTTGAGTAAACAAGTGTACCTTTGCGGCATAAAACTATAATCAATAAAACAAGGTATTATGAAAAGAACGTTAAGTATTCTGAGCCTACTATTCATGGCTCTTTCGTCAAAAGCACAGGCAACGTATGTGGATGGAATCCGTTACAATGTCATAGATACGGTCTCTAAGACATGCGAAGTGTTGTATGAGACATTTGAGGAAAACAACGGGGTCAGAAACATCTATTCTTCTTCGTATAGAGGGAATATCGTTATTCCTGAAAAGGTTGAGATGTATGATGGCACTTATACAGTTGTGGCTATCAGTGAACAAGCATTTCGTAATAGCGAGGTTACTCATGTGAAGTTGCCGAATACCATTAAAACGATAGGGCTGGGAGCGTTTTATGGAGCAGCAAGACTCTGTGAAATAACGATTCCTGCAAGCGTGACAGAGATTGGTCCGAGTGCATTTGAGGGATGTAGATATTTGGATACAGTTGTTATGGGTGAAAATGTCAACAAGATTGGCAGTTGCGCCTTCTTTGGATGTGTCTGTCTTAAAACCGTCAAACTTTCAAATAAGATCAAAACTTTGGAAGAAAGAACATTCACCAACTGTAATAGTCTTGAATCTGTAAATATACCTACTTCTCTTAACACAATTGGCAATGTTGCGTTTGGCGGTTGCGAGAAGTTGACCTCATTAACTATGCCAGCAACGCTCAAATCAATAGGCGAAAATGCATTTTATAAGTGCAAGAACCTTGAAATAAAGAATATTCCTGCAACAGCCAAAGTGTCACCTACTGCATTTGACTTCTGCAGACACAAGTACAATATTATTCAAAAAAAGTATAGTGCGAAGTACGGAGCTACTCTTGTAGCAAAGATTGTAGGTCTCTTTAAGAACAATGCTCAATTCATGGATTGTCCTATCGGTACTCCTTTAGTGCTCCTCCAGGAATTAGGCAGAGTGATGCAGGGAGATAACAACATATTCCTCACGCAAAGACCATATAATGAATATGTTATAGGAAATAACAGATTCGAGCACTACAATTTCAATGGTGTGCGCATGATTTTCAAGAACGGAAGGTTAACGGACAAGAGTGATTGGCGCAACATTTGAGGCAACATATTATTGGAAGTGGCAGCGGTATTAGACCACTGCCACTACAATACTAAATCAATTGCATAATGGAACAGTTTGAGAAACTAATATCAATGATTGACCTCGTTCAATTCGAGAAGGAAATAAGGCTGAACCCACATACTAAGTTCGAGTCCAAAGATGTAGAATCAGTGAAGAACGCTGACTTAAATGTTATAATTCATGTTGCAGAACTCTATGCGATTGGGTCGTCCGTAATTACCCCCAATCCTCAGTTGTCCTTTGAGATATGTAAATTATGCGTAGAGTTAGGGTATGTTGATGGATATGGTCTCTTAGCAGATTATTACGAAAATGGCATTGGGACGGAGAATGATTACCATCTTTCGCTAACAATATTATTGGAAGGTGCAAAGAAAGGTTCTCTGTACTGCATGGTGAAATTGGTTAACAGAAACCAGATGCATCGAATAGTCTTTGATGGAATAAGTATTCTTGACGAAGAAGAGGAATTCCAGTGGCTACACAGAGCAGCAGAATTGGGCTATACTCCATCATTTATTCCGCTCGGATTGAGATATCAATGTGGTTCTGGCACTCAACAAAGCAGAGATAAAGCGGAGTTTTGGTATAATAAGGCCAAGGAGGCTGGAATAGAGACATCTATGGATTATTTGATGGACATTTGGCAACAAAAATGGAGTGAGAAATACAATGAAGCTAAGGTGCAAGATTGATGTTTATCTTGTTAAAGACTTGATAGACAAAGACGGCAACATTGTTCCCGCCACTGACATCATTGAGTCAATGCTTTTGGAAGAGTTTGAATCTATTGAGGTGTCAAAAGAACAGTATGAATATATGCAGGAGTTCTGTTCCGATGGCGAGTTACATTCATTGGACGAGATGCGAGAAGATATTGTAGTTATGTATGAGAAATTGAGTGCGCCAAGGCTTGCGTACATAGAGAAAATATACAAGAACTGCAATATGACCACACGTCTTTTGTCACGCCAACAGCGAATAAAAGCTTCTGTGGTGCCTTTTCTATCTAACAAGTTCATGTTGATGTACAATAATGACTATATGTATGCAGTAGAAAATGATATTGTCTACAAACACTATCACGATGGTCGTAAGAGCGTTGTTCTCTGTTTGAACAAAAACATAGAATCATTCACGTCCGATGCTAACTACATTGAAGATTGTGCATTCAGCAGATGTCGATATATGAAGTCGGTGAATCTTCCAAATGTTAAGGAAATAGGGGTAGATGCATTCATTGGATGCCTTAGTTTGAACGATGTTCATCTTTCAAATTGCCTTGAAGTTATAGGCAGTGGTGCATTTATGGGCTGCCATTTTCTTGACTATATAGAACTTCCGTCTTCTCTAAGAGAAATAGGTGATATGGCATTCTGTGATTGTATGAACCTTACACATATTATCAATGATTATGATGGAAATCTTGTTGCCGAAATGCGACTTCATCCCAATGTTTTGAAAATCGGAGAAAATGCATTCTTGGACACACCGCTTGAATATCTTTCGGATAATACTGAAGAAATTTCATCAGATGAATATTCTGATCTTGGTCTTGGATGGCCTATGGGAGTAAAATTATTAGACACAGACGAATAAAAAATTATCTTGCAATGTGGCTGATATATTTTATTGTTATGCCATTATACATTATGTACTTAATGGTCAAAATGTTTGTCTTTCTTTTTCAGATGTTATTTGGAGTCATTGTCTGGCTGTTTGACCGAGGGTGGAACGATTAAATGGAGGTGCGGTTTGCACCGCTCGCCTTCAGGTAGTTGTTTACTGCATCACGCATGGTGAACTGTCTCATACCTGTCTTTGCCCAGTAGATAAGGGCATCGGCAGCTGCTTTTCTTGTCTTGCTGTATTCGTTGTCTGTCATAATTCTGATGTTTTGAGTTTGCTAAAAAAGTTTGATACATATCCAAATGGTTATTTCAACCAAGATGATTGCCCAACTTACAAAAGCCAAGCCGAACATCCAGGCATAGGTGCGACCGTTGAAGTATGCACCCTCCTCGATATTTCGGATTCGTTTGAGTTCCTTCTGCTGGTGAGCGAACAGTTCTTTTATCCACTTCTCATGCTCGTCAAGGGCTTGCTTGAAGGCAGAAATGGCGGTGTTGTTCCGCTCGTCCAACTGGGCAAGTCCTTCATCATTGATGCCAACTTTGAGGTTACTTTGCTCAGCCTTGACTATGGCATGGCAGATGCCGTCAACGATGTTCTCCGTACTCCTGTGGGCAGCCATAAGTGCCACTTTCGTTGATTCCAACCTCCGATAGGCATTGTCCAGTTCCTCCTTTGCCTCATAGAGTGCTTTCTTGGCTGATTCAATCTCTTCCAGGGTCACTTTGATTTCTTCCTTGCCACTCTCGATGTTCTCGTCCTCCTGCATCTGATTGTATAGATTAAGCACATCCTGTGTGGCATCTTTTTTGTTTCTTCCCATACCGTTTTTGTTTGAAAAGTTATCGTCTCATGCCTCTCCTTATCGGCTTGCAGAGTGTGTTGGCTTGCATTGCGCAGCGTCTTGCCCAGTCACGGTCATCATCGTCCTTATCACGTCCCCAACCACTGCCAGGACTGCCACCGCCACCACATGACTCAGACATCGATGTGGCTGCATCAAGGTAGTTCATGAAGAGCAGCATAGCCACATTCAGAATGTCAGTGTGGCTTGCGGATCCATTCTCGGGAACTTCGATACAACTGTTCATCGTGTCGTAAGCCGTTCTCGGCATGACTATGCTGAAACGCTCACCATCGACTTCAATAATCTTTCTCAATCCGTCAGGCAGGTCAGGATTGGTAACATTGCTTGTGCGAGACTGACCACCTTGCGATGCCGTATTTCTGCTGTCCAATGTGGTAGCGTTTGAAACAGATGACGAAGGTCTTTGACTAACTGCAACAGGTGTTGGCTGAGGGTGCAGCTTGCGGAAGGTATTACCGATTTTCGATGCAGTGAGATTCCTTCCTACACCCAGTTCGGAAGCCTTGATGGACGTTTTACCGAACTTGAAGCGGTAGCCATGCACCCTGCCTTGACCATTCTTGTCACGGATAAGCTCGATGTCATATCCCTTTGCCCTCAACTGGTCGGCATATTCATCCCAATCAAAGAACGGCATTGAGCGCAGCACATCCGTACAGGCTTTGGTCACCTCCGCAATGCGCTCCTGACGAATATCCATGGCATCCTTCCAACCATGACGCTGATTGATGGCTTTCGCAGCCATCACGGCACGCTCACCGATGAACTTCACATCATTGAGATTACCGTCCATGTCGATGCGGTTCACCACCAGATGCAGGTGGGGAATGCCACTCTTGGAGTCACGGTGAAGGGCGGCAAAATATTGTGAGTTGGCTATGTTGGTCGGCTTGACCGAAGTAGCAGCCCTGCCCTTCTTCTTGCCGATGTGGTTCACCTTGGAGATACCATCCATCTCACGAATGAACTCGTCAAGGAATCTTCTCCAGTCCTCCATAGTCCAGTTACGTGCCTCCTCCTCAGATGGGGAAAGCTCAAAGCGGATGGACGTCAGTTCGATGGGCTTCTTGGCATACCTCTGCTTGAACATGGACTGATGCAGCACCATCTCGTCCCACATGCCCATTGGCGGCAGACCCTCGCTGAGACGGTTGGTCTTGACGATGTCCGCGCGGTTGTTTTTGGTTGCGTAATTGGTCATTGCCTGACCATGCTGAATTGCTGATGCTTTTGCTATCATAACATATCCAAGAATTTGTCTCTAATGCGGCTCAATTCCTCTATCAGGGTGCTGATGCCTTGAAGCCAACGTTCCATGAAGTCGGCTCTCTTGAAGAGTTTCAGTCTCTCGGCCTGTGGCAGGGCATGAAGCGCATTGCGCACATAAACCAGTTCAGACCTTGCTCCGATTAAGCCCTTCAAGGCTTCCTCCTGCTCTGCGGTCATGGGTAGGGATGGCTTGTGTCCGATGCCTAAGTCATGGAGATAAGTGCTCTTGCTCCTGCCTGACAGTCGGGCATTATGTACTATCAGGTTGTAGTGTTCTTCTGTGAAACGAACGTCTATGTGTCTGGTCTTCGGAGGTCTCTTCCTTGAGGTTTTCTCCATGTTGCTATTCTTGTCTTTTGTCATTGTAGATGGGGTTTATAAAGTTTATACTTGATATAACAGGACAGCCAATGTGAGCCTGCGAACATTCAAGAATGCCAGTAGGAAGCGGTGGGCGAAGCGAAACCGTCTGACACTGGTACTTCTTGTTTAGACCTCCGAAAAAACTACGGCTAATAGAGGTAGCGGCTCCTGGATAGCTTGCCTGTCTGGAACGCAATAATCGAAATAAGGGAACAGGAGAAATGACATCATGAGAGACTTGGGGTGATATGTGCGCTATGCCTCTCTGTGTTATCCTCGCATCGTCCTTCATGAGGCGGTGGCTGCAATAGGTTCCCCTCGTCATCATAGACAGGAGGCGACAGCAGCTCAACGGCTGGTGTCCCTTCTCCTTGATTGTTGTCATCTTCTGACGGCTGTCCAACCTCAAAATCAAAATGGTCATCACCTTCCTTTTCCCTTTGTTTGAAGTCTTGTGGTATCGGAGAAGGATCTGAAAGTCCGTCCCCGATAACATGAGAATCAACGAAAGGGGAAGAGGTATTATAAGAGGCAGGAACATGGGGCTGCAGAATGTCAGTAGTGACAGGATTGACGCTGCTGTCTTTCTGCTGACCTATGCCATTGGAGAGATTGCCTCCCGAAGAGCAAGCGGTATCGGATGGGACATTGGACACCGATTCCTCTTGGGTGGCGGAAGTCACGGCTTGACGGTTGTAGAAGGGATTCTTGATGGCTTCCTTAATGCCGTCAACGTACCAGAAGGCGATGCATAGTATCGTATGTATGGAGGTGCGGTTGTTCCTCTCGGTTGAGAGAATACCCACCTGATTGAACAGTTCCACCACCTTTGCCGCAGTCTTGCGGTCACACTTCCAAAGGGCAGACAGCTCAACGGTTGAGATGGCAAACTGCCCGATGGAGAGAGAAGCGGAGAAGCCTGTCTTATGATAAACACTTGGCTTGGTGGAAGCCATTGATACAAAAGTGCCGAAGGCGGTCATGCGGTGGAAGCCCTGCCTGTCATCCTTTAAGAAATCGAGCTGCTCCTTGGTCAGCAGGATTCCGTATTTTATGCTTTGGTTACTCATCTTGCAAAACTGGTTATAAGTGAAACGGATTACTCAGCAAAGAAAGAATGAATAGTTTCTCTTTCCCCTTTCGTAAAAATTAGATTACATGATTCTCTTATCCGTCATGTCATTCTTCCCCATTAGGAATTTTCTCATCCTTGTCCCTCTTCATGGAGGCAGGTTTGTTCTTCTTACTTTTCTGCAACATTGCCAGATGAGCCTCGAAGTCTGCCTGTTCCTCCGGGGTCGATTCGTAAGGCTTGTCCCATGAGCCACCTGCCTCAATCCATTTTATCAGCTGGTCTTTGAAGAAGTAGAGCGTGTTGCCTCTCTTGTAGAAGGGAATGCGTCTTTCTGATGTGTAAGCATAGAGCGAAGATACCTTCTTTCGGACGAAGGCACTTGCCTCTCTGATGTCCATAAGAACATGGTCATTCTCGCACGGAGCATTGCATATTCTCTGACCTATGTCATCAAGACGAGTCATCATCGTATTGACCTTGGTCAGAAGTTCGCCAACTGCACTGGGCAGCTGGTCGAACGATAACGATTTGTTTTCTTCCATTTGTTATCCTGATTATGTTATTCACTTATGTCTGATTACCCTCTCCCTTGGTTGGCATCTTGAGAGAGATACGTTCTGCTGCATCACGTTTGAGCTCATCCACCACATCGGCATACACCTGAGTAGTGGCAAGGTTGCTATGGGTAAGAAGCTTGCTCACGGTGTAGATGTCCGTTCCCTCTGCCAACTGCAAGGTGGCAAAGGTATGCCGGAAGCAGTGGAAGGTGATGTGTTTCTCGATGCCGGAAGCCTTTATCCACGGTTTGAGATACAATGCCACTGTACTGTTCGTGAGATTTTTGAACACCTGTCCAGTTGCTCGCTCGCCACAGAGCTGCAGAGCCTCTTCGCTGATAGGCAGGATTGCAGCGGTGGAAGTCTTCTTGGTGATAATGTCCATTCCCCAGCCGCCATCAGCCAACTTGACGATATTCTCCCACTGGAGTCTGATGCAGTCAGAGAGGCGAAGACCTGTGAGGCAGGAGAAGAGACCTGCACGGCGAAGGACATCACTCTTGCAAGGAGTCTGAGACAACTGCAACAACTCTTCCTTGGTGAGGAACTGCCGCTTGTTGCCATGAGCCTTGGCACGCACAAGTTTCTTGGCGATATTCTCTTTGAGCAGTCCGTCCTCGTATGCGATGGCAAGGATGCACTTCAACTTGGTAAGGTTGTTGTTGGCTGTTGTTCCCATCATGTGCTTGCCGTTGTGCATACAGGCATCCGACAACAGGTAGTCGAGAAATCCCTGGCAGTACGGAACAGTAAGGTCGCAGAAACGGCACTCGCCATGCGTGTAGTTGTGGAAGTGCATGTAGGCGGTTGCCCAGTTCTGGCTGCTGCCACGCTCAATCATGAGGTTCTTGAAGTATTCCAAGAAGCTCTCCTTGCCCTTGTTGCGGTCGAGGAAGCCATACTCCTCATTGATGATGGACTCAGTCCTGCGGCACTTGATGATTTCCGCTTTCTGAATCATACTCTTGTTGTACTCCTGCTGAAAGCGTTCAACAGGGTTGGTGTAGATGTAAAGACCGAGGTACTCCCTGCGTGAGAGCTTGCCTGTCTTCGGGTTGCGGATTGGAGGATAGAAATCCAGATAGAGGGAAGTCTGTCCGTTCTTGATAGGTCGTTTCCGCACGGTGACCTTTGTACAAATGTTTGTCATATTGTTGTTCTTTTATTATTCTTACCGATGTGTATCTGTGGATGCGAATAGCCATGGTCGCAACGCTTTAACTCTCAAATCCGATGCAAAGTTAGATTGCCGTGAAAAGAGAAAAGCAAAGATGGCTTCAAATACTGTCTGAATTTAACCTGAATTTGCTTTTGAGTATGATTTTACGCTAAAAATCGGACTTTAAACAGGTATAGGAAGTGCATTTTGTCTTATATCCGTTTCTCTGCGTTGTGAGTTTATTTCGACCGTCAATGATGGCAGTTTCAGACCATTTACAACGGTATGGGTCGTATATGAGTTTGTTTCTCACTTCCGCTTAGCCTTGGTCGAAGTACTGTTTTTCTCAGCCTTCTTGCGTGCAGCCTCCCAGTCTGCTTTCAGATAATAGTTGGCTCTTCCACCTTTGAACTTCCGGATTCTCACTCCATGGGTTTCTGCAAATCTGCGTACCTGAGTCTTACCCAATCCGTAGAGTTTCATGATGTCGAAGCAGGTGTACCAGTCATCTGAAATATTCTTTCCCTGGTCTTCATTGTAAAGTCCAATGACCCTCTCTACATCTTCTTTTTTGAAGCAGGTCGTTCCCCATGCGTGGACTGATTGTAGTTGGTAGCGATTGCGGACTTCATAGAATCTGCCGTACTTAATATCAAAGGTGCTCAACACCTCTGCCATCGTATAATGGGTGTCGTGGGTTACTCCGTCAGGTGCTCTTTCCCCAGCCTTGGGAGTCTTGCGACACTTTGCCAACTTGTTGACTGCCCCTGTCTCGGCATCTTTCAACCTTTGTGCATTCTTGGAAGTTGTCCCTTCTAACGATAGGGAAGAAGGGAGTACTACCTGATAACCTTGTTCCTTGGCTATTTCAAGAAGGTCTTGCAAATAGATCCTTGTCATGCGCGTACCTAAATTTACGGCTCTGAGCCTGCCTTGACGAATAAGACTGCGTACTGTCTTGACGCTGATGCTTACTGCCTGTGCTGTTTCCTCTACTGACATCAGCACGATCGGAATGCGAGTTGTTGTATTCATTTTTACCGTTATTTTTTGAATTTTACAGTGACTCATGGGTGATGGTCCTTGACGGAAACTTTTAAGAGGAAACAAGGGGAAATAAGAGGAAATAAGAACCCTCATTAAGAACCGTGTGTCCCTCTGCCCATGGTACAACTGTGGTACAAAATTACTATAAACGGATGAAACTCGCAATAGGTGGTTGGAGCGTTATGTTAATGAATGTGTATTGAAAATGAGCATTTTATGACGCTTCTCTAAGTTTTGTTTGGAGTTCTTTTCGATGCGTTTTAGTCCATAAAGACATGCATGTGGAACGACTTGCCGCTGCCCGAAGGACCCAAACAAAAAAAGTTCGAGTTGTCGGTCAGCTTCTCCTTTCCCTCCTTTCCTGTGATGTCGATGGCTACGGGCACACCTTGGCGGTCGGTATAG
Organism: Prevotella sp. P4-51; assembly: GCF_002251455.1. Classification (NCBI taxonomy): domain Bacteria; kingdom Pseudomonadati; phylum Bacteroidota; class Bacteroidia; order Bacteroidales; family Prevotellaceae; genus Prevotella; species Prevotella sp. P4-51. The sequence goes on along the minus strand of NZ_NPJM01000038.1, from coordinate 14,414 downwards.
TATATCTTCAGCGGGGTGTCCTCATTATGCACGATGCGCTCCTTGTACATCAGACAGGTGGCGGCATCGCCGAGGGTGAGGAATCGGTCGTAGTCGGCATTCATGCCATAGCAGTTGCCGGGGAAAGAGTTGACGAACAGCTCCAACTGGTTGTAGGCCCGCTTGCTGATGTGGATGCCCATGCGCGAGAAGGAGTTTTCGAGATGGTTGGTGCATTTCTGTATGTCGGTGTCGCCGCTCACTGCCACCACGAGGTTGTAGTGGGTATAGACGAGCTGCTTGCTCTCACGGGCTATCACCTCCTGCACACGCTTGATGTCCTCTACAGCCATCAGGTTGCTGGGGTTGGGCATGGAGGCATGGCGGTTTTTCTTCTTGTCGAGTAGGGCAAGCTCACGCTTCTGGTTGGGCACGAACACCATCTGGTTGAACACCACGCAGTCGGCTCCGGGCACGCTATCGACGATGCTCACGAGATCAACGGGCATACTGGTGTTGTTCACCTCGATATTTGCGTAGGGACGGATGACCGACGGCAAGTTGGCATAATCCACATCCACAAGGCTATACACCTTGCAGCTACGGTCCCCCATGCCGATGGTCTCGTCATCGACCTTGAAGTTGGTCATCGACACCACCTTGTCACGGAAGTTCATGGAGAAGAAACGGTCCACATACTCGCAGGCTTCCGTTTTGCCGAGGAATCGGGACTTCACGCCGGCATCCCTCAGCTGGTCGTGCACCTTGCGTATCTTCACCAAGAAGTCACGCCATTTCTTGTTGTCGAACGACATCAGACGGCTCTTCTTGTTCTCCTGTGTGATGGTGAGGTAGCAGACGCTGTCGGTAAAGGGTCTGCCGTTGAAATAGCGGAAGTAACTCTCGCTCAGGAACTCATGATTTCCACCGTTCTCTTCCTTGAATGCCTTCCTCACAAACACGTCCTGCTTGTGCAGCGCATAGCCTTCGCCCAAGGTCTGGGCAAGGGCGGCGAAGAGGTGGGTGAACTCATAGTAGGCCTCGATGTTGGCGGAATACTTCTGCACAGGGTTCTCCATCTTCAGAACAGCGGAGTATTCGCCCGTCTTGGTATAGAGCACGCCGATGCCATCCACTTCCTCGATGGAGAAGTAGATGTCCTGGAAGATGCGCTTGCGCTTCCCTCCCGTGCCGAATGCCTTGACACTGATGGCCATGCCCACGCAGATGGCTGAGAATATGAGTATGATGTATAGGGTCATTGTTCTTTTTCTTTTTTAATCGCAAAAAGGCGGGCGCACCCTCATGCGTGATGCCCCCACCTCCATTCACTTACAATCATTGATAGCTTTCCACTTGGACATAATGGATTCTCTTTTTTGTTTTACACTTTCTTTGAATAGGCATAGATGAATATGCCGTTGTCACTCTTCTTGCTGTGCAAGCCCTTGCGCTGCTTCATGACGATGAGAACGCCACCGACAGCTACGGCGAGGACTAGCAGCACGAGTCCTGCCACGAAACCGAAGATGCAGTAGCCGAGGATGAAACCCGCAACGGCTCCTCCTGCGGTGGCTGCCGCCCAGTAGATGTAGCGTCCCTGCAACCCGAAGAACTCCAATGGACGTTGCAGTCCCTTGAAAATGGGATAATCCGGAAAACGCTCTTGCTTTGTATCTGCCATAACTGTCAGTGTTTTAACGTTCTACATACTCACAATCTCACGCTGCGTTTAACCTCCAATGCCGAAGAACAGAGGCAGTGCCTGGGCTGCTGCAATGAGGAAAATACATGCGCCGACGACCATCATGATCTTCTTTTTCAGAATCTGCTTCCGAATTGTAAAGTGCTGAATATCAACACTCCCAAAAAGCAAAAAGTACCAAAAGAAACAAACTGGAAACAAAAATTTCAAAAACCCCAAAATGAAAACATCTGCTTAACATATCTTAACACGGAAATGAACGGAAATTTTCATTTTCTATCATTTTGTGCTGCGTTCCTGAAGGTGCAAAATCAGGTATTGTGAACCTTATTGTCGTTTCAGCAATCAGGTTGAAAAAATGGCTTTAGTTGGAAAAATGTGCACGAAAAGTGGGCTTTTCAGGTGGCATTTTATAGTATTTTCTGCGAAAATACAGTTGTATGTTTAACTTTCTACGTATAAGTCTCTTTAGTCTCACGGAATTTTATTAACTTTGCACCAAAGTTTATTTTAATTGCAATTTTATGGTCACTTATTTTGATGCATGTGAGATTCTTGAAATGCTGTCTGAAGCATCTGTAAAGGTGTTTCTGGACGGCGGTTGGGGTGTCGATGCACTTATAGGCAGAGAAACAAGAATACATAACGACATCGATCTGTTCGTAGAGAAGAAAGACTATGGTAAGGCCATATCCGTGATTACCTGGAAGGGATACAGAGAAGTTGTAATGGACTATACGACCGATAGCCATACTGTCTGGAAAGATGACAACGGAAGAATAATCGATCTGCATTGTTTCGAATATGTCGAAGATGGAATTCTATATGACGGATACACTTTCCCAAGCGAAACTTTCTCAGGTAAAGGAAATATCGGGAATATTGAGGTAACATGCATAAACCCGGAGGCACAGGTACAGTTCCATCTTGGATATGAATACGATGAAAATGATGTCCACGACGTCCTGTTATTATGCAGAACTTTCAATCTTGAGATACCGGAGCAATATAAAACTCACATCTGATTCAATATGCTATGATTACTGATAGTTATGATATTGAAACTGAACCAATGATCAATCTGTTTGATTTCTACGGCAGACGTGGAGATTTTGCAGATATATGCCTGATAATATTCTCGAAGGAGATTCATCGGCATTTACTTGATTCCTACGAATCTGAAATTATTGCAACTATGCCGGCTTGCAATGGCGATACGCATATCTATAAAACAACTTATAAAGGAGTTACGATAACTTTCTACCTGTCAGGAATAGGTTCAGCAGTAGCATCCTCTCAATGTCATCTTGCAAGCTGGCTAACTGGAGCATCAAAGTTCATTATGTTCGGTTCCTGTGGCAGTCTTGACCGTACAACCACACAAGGTAGATTTATCATACCGACACAAAGTTACAGAGGGGACGGGTGTTCATATTATTTTGCAGCACCATCCGACTATATTGATATAGCCGCAAGCAAGGAACTTTCCATAATTTTCGACAAATTATCTGTACCATATATTACAGGTAAAATATGGACGACAGATTCGATGATCAGAGAAACAAAAGGACTTGTACGCAAACGTATGGAAGAAGGGTGCATCGCTGTAGAAATGGAATTGGCTGGAGTTCAATCTGTGTGCGACTTCTACAATTTGAAGTTGTATGCTTTTTTTGAAACAGGTGACATTTTGGATACAAATGGATATGAAGCCAAAGGCTTGAACAATGCCAACCATAGTTTAAACAAACTTTATATTGCTTTAGAAACGGCAACCTACATCTGAAGTATATCAGAATTGTAAATTCCCATTTAGCGGACTATATAAAAAGTATTCCATAACCATCTATACGTGGTTTACGGAATGCTTACTTTATAACAATTAGGTTTACACTCGTTTATTTTGACGGTGCAAAGTTACTCATGCTATCTGGCTCCCACAACGGGCAATAGTGCACATTTTCAAGAAAATGACGTTTTCAAGAAAAAAAATATCCCTACAAACTTAGACTATGCCAAGTTTCGTAGGGATTTTGGAGGGTATAAACATTAGATTACTTCGTCCAGTGGTAGTGACTGTCGAGCATCAGGAAGATAGCCAAGCCGAAAATAACGAGTCCAAGGACAAAGAAGAACCAGAAGAAATACTGCACATAGTGTCCGAGGTAGGTTCCGTCGTACTCCTTGTACCTTTCCTGAACCCTTCTACGTTCTTCATAAAACATTTGATTGACCTCACGGATATGCTTCTGCATCTGAGTGGTCATCCATTCATGTTGTTTGTCGAACATGTCCTGAATCTTCTTCCAGTCAACATCATCGACTCTGACTGAAACCTTCAACTTGGTTGGGGCATCCTTCAGAACATTGTCAATGTGGGTATTGATGGTGTCAACCTTACCACTGATAGTGTCAACGGCATTGCCAAGAGCAGTCTGAGCTGAATTGTACTTACGGATGGCAGACTCCAGTTGAAGAGTTGCATTGATCCAAGTGTTGGTCGCTTTGTCAATGTTCTCACTCAACTGCCTGAGTTCAGGCGCACGACTGACAACAGCATCCTCGGCATCATGCTCTTCAATCTCTTCCTGGACTTCGTTCATCATGTCATCGAAGTCAGGCTTCTGCTCGTCATCTTCGATGAGTTCTTCTACATGTTTTGTTCTTCTCATTGATATGTAGGATTTGTCTAACGGTGGAATGAACGTCTTTTCTGCGGTGGCTTGCACATGGCATGAGCCATCTGGAGGCAACGGCGAGCCCGCTCACGCTCGTCTTCGTCATCATCCTTACCCCAACCAGAGGAAGGAGCAGAACCACCACCGCCACAAGATTCGGACACGGTTGTTGCTGCATCAATCATATCAAGGAAGAGAAGCATACCTACATGAGAAATGTCCTCTCTTGATGCAGTCATATCAGAATCAGGAACCTGAACCTCATTGAGGAAGATGTCCTTGACCGTGTTCGGAATATAGATTCTCTTCATTTCACCGCTAACATTGACATTGAAGGCAGTCTTGGTAGCAACTGGCAATGGCTTAGAATTGGACTGGGTAGGTTTCGTTGTCTGAGCAACATGGCGAGCAGGGCGAGCCGGTGAAACGGAAGGTGAAGCAGGTCGCATCTTGACCTGAGTAGGCTTAGGATGCATCTTCTTCCATGTGGCTTCAAGCTGTGATACCATGAACTTTCGACCGATGGCAGAAACCTTGAACACTGAGGCATTCTTGCCGATGGTGTAGCCCACAAGTTTGCAGTTAGTAGTGTCATACCTTGGATTGACCTCATAGCCTCTCATGCGAAGCATATCAAAGTAACGGTCAATGTCGAAACTATCCATCTTCTGAAGGGTATATTCGCAAAACTCCGCTATATCTTGTTGGCGCATTTCACGAACCTCCTGAGGTTGCTCCCAACCATGCCTTGCGTTGATAATTTCCGCAGCCCTTATTGCTCTGATGTGAACATCGTGAACATCGTTGGTCTTGCCGTCATTATCCACACGGCAACAGTCAAGATGCAGGTGAAGGGTTCCAGACTTGGAATCCCGATGCAAGGCAGCAACACTCATAGAATTGCGGAAATTGGTCTTGACCTTCTCCTTAAAGCCTTTGGGTAAAAGTCCGACTGAATCCAAAGCTTCCAATCCTTCATCAGCGAGGTTTGCCCAGTCATCCAAGGTATAGTTCTCTGACTCTTCCTTGGATGGGGAGAGTACAAACGTGGTCATGAAGCGTTCCAACTTTCGCCCAACAGTCCTGTCCTGTTGATGCAACTGGCAGTGATGCTTCATCCGATACCAGATTTCGGTGGCATCGAGATAGTCAGGCATGTGGTTCACCTTGACCACGGTTGCATCCTCCTTCTCCATTGCGTACCTTGCGGCATTGCCGCCATAGGCTACTGGTCTTGCGAGTATAATCATTCGTCTTCTTGAACTTTGGTCAGTACAGGAGAAGTAAGGTTGTCTTCAATGCTATACCAGTGTTTGATGAGTCGTTCAACGGCTTCAATCCACCACTTCATGAACTTTGGAGATCTGAACATCTTCTGCTTTTCCTCGGGTGAAGCATCGTGCAACTTACTGCGGACTTTTATCAAGTCGGTACGTGCCTCAGTCAGAGAGTTCAGGGCTTTGCTTTCCTCTGGAGTGAGTCGCTGACGTGGGTGATGCTTCTTGCCAGTCTCAACGAGATACTTGCCTATGCTCATACCACATTCCTTAGCGAGTTTTTTCAGTTCCTTCCAGTCCTTATCGGTACAGCGGAAGGAATGCACCCTTGTGGGTGTCTTCTTGATAATCTTCTTTTTCTTAGCCATATCTTTGAATATGATTAAAGGGATGAATATAAATCAGTAAAAAAGAAGGACATAGGTCTGCGAGCCTGCGAGTAGCCCGAGAAACTTTTAGGACTGCATAAATTTGGTCACAAATAATGTAGTACAAAAGGATTTCTCGAAAAGTACCTCTTAAAAATCGGTCCTTTTACCTGCTAAGTTCCCGTCAGGGCTTAGAAAGTCGTTTCGGCTTGCCGTGTTGTCCTGTATCGGTAAACGTCCTTTGGGATGGTTTGGCGGTGCAGGTCGCATTCCTGAGTCCTCAGACGGCTATTTGTTGCCGTTCTGGTTGTAGTAGCCGTTAGGCTTCTGATAGCCGTTGAAAGGCGGTCTTTGATTGCCGTTAGGCTGTTGTGGCTGCTGTCCTCCTTGCTGAGAAGGTATCTGCTCATGCTGCTTCCCTTCATTCTGCTTGCCATCGGCTTCACCTTGGGGAGAAGGGCTGTCAGCAGACTGCGGGGAATTGTTTTCAGGAGGTGATGGTGACTTGTTGCCATCTGCTCCAGACTTACCCACATTGCCACTATCATTAGATTGTGGTGATTGGTGCGACACATTGCCAGTTGTCTGAGGATTGTTGCCCTCGGCAGAGTCATTGGATTTGTCATCGGCAGAAGCAGAACCTTCCTTGTCCTTCTTCTTGTCATCAGGATCCTCAGTGATGATGACCTTGGAGGCAGGAACTTCCGCATGGATGATTGCCGTACTGTCGTTATTGCGCTTTAAGGCAAAGGCATTCGACACGAACTTGGCATCAACATACCAGCCTGAGAGACAATGAAGGGTGTAGATGCGGTTATCTTCCACTTCCTGAGAAGAGAAAATGCCCACAGCCTCCATAGCATCCAACAGCTTTGGAACCGTCTTGCGGTCTTTGTCCCAGAGTTTGGCAAGTTGGGTATTGTCAACCATAACTTGACCTGCCAAGATTTCTACTTGCTTGGTCTTGCTGATTTGCACAAGTTTTGGAACTGGCTCGGCAAGATCCACAAGCGACATGAAGCATTCCATACGGTCAATCTTGTACTTCTTGCTTCGAAGATGCTTCAACTGCTCTTCAGAGAAAGTGAAGCAACGATGTAATTTTTTATCGTCCATAGTCTATGATATTATTGAAATGTAACCGAATAAAGGGAAAAGGAATATGCCATCAAAAAGAAGAGAATCACTGGATAAGTTCAACCAGGGATTTCTTCATGTCATCATCAATGACTCGGTATCGGGCAAAAGCAACGCTGCCTTTGGCATGACCAGACATAGAAGCAACCAAATCAGGGTCTTTGACCATGCGGTAAAGATTACCGATAAAAGTCCTTCGTGCAAGATGAGAGGTAGCCACATCTGAGATTGGCTTCTTCTCTTCAAGCCGTGTCTTAGGGTTAATCACAGTGACAACACGATTTACCTTGGCACGCTTCAAGATTCTACGGATAGCATCGTTGAACTTGAAGTTATAATGCTTGGGGAAGATTGGTTCATCATCACCATGGTCATGGCCATCAAGGATAGCCATAGCCTTGGGGATAAGAGGAACCCTTACAACGTCACCTAACTTGCCCTTGGTCTTGATGGGGATATATTCCAGAACACCGTCAATAATGTTCTTGGGGGTGAAGGTCACAAGATCACTATGACGGCATCCGACCATACACTGAAACACGAACATATCACGATACTCAGCAAGTTCTGCATCATCCGTTAGGTCTGCATCCAGAACTTGGTCACGCTCCTGAATGGTCAGGAAATATGGAGTGCCATAGAGTGCCTTGGGCATGTCATAGCCAAAGAAGGGGTCATTGTTTGTGACTCCCTGCTTTCGTACCCAGTTGCAGACGGTACGCATCAAGGTCATGTTAGTGACGATGGTATTCATAGATATGTCATAGTCAGAAGACAGGAAATCCGCAAACACACGAAGATCATCGGCAGTCATGCTGTCAATGTTCATCGGGTGTTTGTGTTCATCCTCAAAACGAGTAACCTTGTCAATCAGGCATCGGGTGTTGCACTCCTGATGCTTGCCGAAATGCTTGTTCTGAAGGTACCTCTCTGCCCAGATGACAAAGGATTTGCTTACCGCCATGCCACTGCCCATGCAATAGGCATTGGGGTGGTGATAGGCAAATATCAGTCGTCTTAGCCAGTCGGAGTTTGCTCCGATATAGTATTCCCTGGTTATGATACCTGTAATCTCCTTGACCTGTGAGTCAAAGAGGTTTCTGGTATCGTCATCCACAAGATTGACACGGCTCTTGTAGCCCTGTCGTTCTTGGCTCCAGTGATTGGGATTGATCTGAAGTTCGCTTGCGCACTTGACATCAAGCCCTTTGTCACGGACACGGAAGTACACCGAAGCACGGCTGTCAAGGTCGTTCTTCGATGTATCTTTCTGACGTATGTAAGCGGTAACTCTCATTGATATGTCTATGATATGACAAAAGGGAAAGAAGAAACTATCTGCGGAAATGCAGGTGACGATGCTCGGGATAGTCCGAAGCAATGTCCTTCAGCTGCTGTTCAAGTCGCTCGTTCTGGTATGGAGTGAGCGCATGGATAGCCTTGATGCAGACACTCTGCACAAGCAGGGTTCGTCTGCCGATAGTGTTTTCTTGGTCAATGCCCTTGTTGGCATGTGAAATCTCGCACAGTTCATTGAAGGCATCCTTCATACTGTGATAGCCTGTGCCATCCTTGGCATAGGTAACGGCAAGGCTGGCTACCTGAGCCAGTTTGTCGTTGTACTGCTGTTGATTGAAATCCTGATTCATAATACTCATTGATTAGTGGTTGGCAAGTTCATTCAGCTTCTGGGCTGCTGCCTCCTTGGTCTCAGCCTCAGACATGCTGCGGTTCTGACGCATCCACTTCAGAAGTTCAGCCTTCTCAAAGTAGATGAGTTTGCCGTTTGGACGGAAGAAAGGAAGCTCATGACGATGGGTCATCTTGTAGAGACTGCTCTTTGATATACCCATGAAAAGGGCTGCTTCTTCAAGTGTCAATACCTCCTTGGCTGCGCTGAGAGTGTTCTCCAGAACCTCGATGCGATGCTCAAATGACTCTACCTTCAAAAGAAGAGTCTCGTTGTCAATAGTCTTATTCATAATCTTGATATTTAGTTGTTTACGTTATCCTGAATGCTTGGTTTTGAGATAGCAAGCCCCTAAGGGTAGCGGAAACCACTACCTTGAATCAGGGCACTGCTTTTGATGAAATGAAACTGGTTGTTATCCTGAATCGGCTCGTTAGCCGTTATTCGTTATCCTGTATATCTATGACCTTGCGAGGGTGCGTGTTGGTCGCTGCCGTTCGCTTGGTTCGTGGAATCTTCTTGTTCTCGGTGTGTGGCTTGCGACTCCTGAATACCGTCTTGGTATTGGAGATAGCCTTGACCTTTTCCTCAGTCAGCACGTCTGCATAGACTGCGGTTGATTTGAGCGACTTGTGACCCATGAGTTTCTTGGTGGTCTCGATGTCACCAGTAGCCGCTTGGATCAATGTGCCAAAGGTATGTCGGGAGGTATGGAAGGAGATTGTCTTCGTGATACCTACCTTCTTGGCTATTCGTTTGAGAGCTGCATCCACATTGGCATGGGCAGGAAGGTGGAAAACCTTGTCATCCTTCTTGGGTGGCATCCATGCTTCTGCGGTTGAGCAGATTGGGACGGCATTGAGTTCCTTGGTCTTCTTCTGGACGATTACAAGTGTGTTCGTTACCTCGTTCCTCATGATGTTTGACCATCGCAAAGCCCTTATGTCGCTGATGCGTAGTCCTGTAAGGCAAGCGAAGCCAAATGCCAACTGGGTTTCCCTGACTCCGTTAGTCTCTTCGGATGCCATGAAGAGTTTGAGTTCATCGGGTGTAAGGTACAGCTTGTGACCAGACTTTGGCTTGGAGATTGTGTCTTCCTTCTCCAACTGATAGAAGGGGTTTGCCTTCAACTTGCCAGTCTTGACTGCCTTGTTGAATACTGCGACAATGCGTTGCTGCATGTTCCGCAAACTGGCATTACTCAACGGCTTTGCCTTGACTCTCACATACTTCTGAGGTACATAGTCATTCTTCAGCCAAAGAAAGAATGCCTTGAACCATGTCTTATCGAACTTCATCAGAGTGATGTGCGGTCTGCGTTTGGCTTTCAGAAACTCCTTCATGCGTTCTTGAAGGTATTGAGTCTGCTCGACAGTCCTCTTGGAATATTCGGGATTGCCGTCCATCCACTCCATGTAAGTCTGGATCCAGTCAATGACTTCGGGTGAGTCATCGTTGGGAATGTCGGGTACAACCATCAAGTGACCTTTCTCGGGAATGGTCTCGGGATGAAGGACGCGCTCGGCACGAATCTCCTGCGCACGTTTCAAGGTAGCCTCGTTGCGTTCCTTTGTCTCTTGGTTAATCTCAGGGATTAGGTAGAGGGAAAGGAACTCAAACTTGCGCTTGCCATTCTCATAGATGTCAAGATACAGGCTCTTGTTGTCGTTTTCAAGGTCTTTTTGTCGAAGTGTGATGGTCATATCAATGATTGTTATAATTGGTTATACCACTGGGGTGAAACACCACCCTGGTTTATCAAAGGGGGTGATTTCAAGTCACCTCCCTTAACTCTTTGAAGGGGGGGGGTACTTTCAAAGTACATCCTTTACTTGAACATTCCATCAATGAGGTTGATGGCTTCCTCCTTCTTCTTATCTACGATTTTCGCATAGATTTCAGTGGTCTGAATGTTGGTGTGACCCATCAACTTGCTTGTGGTGAACAGGTCTGCGCCAAGTGTCAGCATCATTGTGCCGAAGGTGTGACGTGAACAGTGGAAACTGATGTGCTTCTCTACACCTGCTGCCTCTGCCCATTTGCGAAGGGCTCTGCCTATGACGGTCTGAGTAGTTGGTATATCAAAGAAGGGAGTTGTTATTCCCTTTGGTTTTGGTAACCAACGCTTTGCCTCTTCAGAGAGTGGGATGATGACAGGCTTCTCCGTCTTCTGCATTTCCATGTCAATATACTCGCCCTTGCCGTCAGGAGTCTTGAAAATGTGAATCGGTGCAAGTTTGTACATATCACTGAGTCGCAATCCAGTGAAACAAGCAAAGATGAAGGCTTGCTTGACCTCTGGGCGGTAACTGTCGGTTGCCATGAGGGCTTTAAGTTCCTCAATGGTAAGGTATTCCTTCTTGCCATCCTTTGGCTGAATGCGCTCCTTGGCATCCAGTTCCTTCATTGGATTGTTTCGGATAATACCTTGACGGACAGCATTGTTGAGAGTAGTCGAGAACATGCCGAGGTAACGGCTTGCCGTGTTCTGGCTGATAGGTCTTGGCTCAATGTACTTGCAGTGTGAGTTTGGGAAGGTGCGAAGGAACTTCACATACCCACGGCAGAAATCAGCATTGACCTCTTCAAGGGTGATGAAGGTCTGATTGGACTCTTCAAGATATTTCTCCACGGTGTGAAGCATTTCAACACGACAATGGAGGGTTGACTTCTTGGTGCTGACTCCACCTTCACAATACTTCTTGATCCATCCTGTCAAGAGTTGTGAACCCTGCTTGACGGTTTCCCAGTCTTGCACTCCGTGACCATGGAGAGCCTTGATGCGCTCTGCCTTGATACGTTCTGCGAGTGCCATCGTTTCCTTGTTCTGCTCCTTGCAGAGTGGATTGACCTCAGGAATGATATAGAGTTTCAGATACTCATACTTTCTGACTCCCTTCCAGTAGATGTCAAGATAGATACTCTTGTTGCCATCTGCGAGAGGTTTGAGACGAATCTTAATCGGCTCCTTCAGTTTGACTTGTTTCTTTGGTCTTGCCATGCTTGTTTATATTTTATTTTGGTAATTTACTCCCGAAAGAAGGGAAAATGAATTTTGCAGAGGGTCTGCGAGGGTTGGGCTTTTCGGATGCTGATATATCGTTTCTGCATCGTGATTATGCCTTTGAAAGCATGTGCAAAGATATGAAAATCAAGCCATATATGAGAAACAAATCAGAAACAAAAATCATTTTATTATATCTTTTTAAGAGTCGGTTGAGCAAGAATCGGAAAAATCAAAAAATCGCTTATTCGCTTGATACTAAGCACTTTATTTGTCACTTCCTTTCTTATCCTTTCCAACCAATTTTGGAGGACTAAGATATTTTTCACGTCCTGTTCCTCGTTGTTCATGGCGATGTAAACGCTTATGGCTCCGACAATTGCAACGACACCTGCAATGGCATAGCAGAGCTTCACCACGATAGGTACATACTTGGCAATCTCCTCCGTCACTGTGGTAAGCGCGGTCGTTCCTGCCGAGTAGTCGCCGGCTGCGTTCTGTGCCATTGCTGCGGTGGTGCCGACAAGCAACATCAGGGCGAGCGTTTTCATGCGCTGTGAAGAGAAGAATCCCTTCACCTTCTTGTTAATCCTTTCAAACATTCTTTTTACCTTTTAATTTGTTACACTTTGAGTTATCTTATCTCGTATCACCTGTATCTCAAATCTGATAACCGAAGAAAGCGGGGAAGACGATGGTCGCTCCTATGAGGAACAGGCAGGCTCCCACCAGCATCATGATGTTCTTCTTCACTCCTTCTTCGCCCGTATTCATCTTTATATATATCTGCAAGGCGCTGACTATGACCACGATGCCCGCCACTGCATAGCACAGATAAACGATATAGAGCATCATCGTCACGGCATAGTCATGGGCACTCGCAAGTGCGTCCGCTCCCCAGCTGTAGTCCACGTTGCCACACTTAGCACTGGCCAGAGCTGGGGTTAAAGCGGCATATAATGATAGAAATGCACTTCTTGTTTTTGACATCATATCTCATTATTGAGTGATTCCACCTTGACCATGTCACGTCCATTGTGACGAAGACCGCGGGCGATGATGGTGTTGTTCAATTCTTCCGAATACATGGGGTCGGAATAGGTGGTATTCACTTCCTCCATCTTCTTCTCGATTGCGCTTTGTATCTTTTCAAGCACATGAGGCTTGCTCTCTTCCGCAGTGGCGGCTGCCTCCTCTGTAGGCTCTGCAAGCTGCTTCTCCTCGTAGGCTGTCTCATATTGGTTGTCGCCTACGCTGAAACCACCGTCGCTCTCGCTGACCGCTATCGACTCTTCCTCGTCGGTCATGTCACTGACATCAAACGACTCGCCCTGTGACTTCTCGTCCTTGGGCTTTCCGTACAGATCCTGCACGATGATGACCGTATAGTAGATGACATAGATTATGGTCACGACAATGGCGAATATTACAAATGACTTCATATTTTCAAGTTTGATTTTACTATGGTTTGGCTTATTGCCGATGCAAAGGAACTACCTTTTCTTCAATCTTAAACCGAAATGACTTTCCGCGGAGCCAAATCTTAACTCTAATTTTGATTACACTCGCAATCATACTCAAAAATCAAACTCGAAAGGCACAAAAAAAGCCCTTCCGATAGGGAAGAGCTTGTAAAGAGGGTGGATGAAAAAAATGTGGATGGCTATATGGTCAGGTACTTGCCATGGGAGAAGTCCTGATGTTCGTTAGAGAAAACATAGCCCAACTGGTTGGACAAGCATTGGGTGTTGCCTATCCTGGCATCGATGTTGGTGTGCGAATGTCCGTATATCCAATAGTCTATGCCGCTATCGGTGATATAGTCCTCCAACTCTACGGTGAACGCCACGTTTGCCTTGCTGCCTTGAAACTTTGGGTGGAGCATACGGAACGATGGTACATGATGGGTGACAACAATCTTATGGGCTGCTTGCGAATATGCCACTGCATCCTTGATAAAGGTGAGGCAACGTTCATGCTCAGCATTGAATTGGGCATGGGTCATCAGCTCACCTTTATATAATATACGGCGGAAGTCGCTTATCACTTGCTCGGTGAAGTAAGCGTCCTCCAAAGGAATCCTCGACCAAAGGGTGGAGAGGATGATGTCGGTGTCGCCAATCCTCGCAATACCGTTGTAGTGGCTGAATACATTGGGACGTACCTCCAAGAGATAGCCGTCGGGCAGTGTCGCCACATCATAATATTTGTAGAACTCATGGTTGCCCATGCAGCAATGCACCTCCTTGTAGTTCTCCGATGCCCAGTCCCAAAAGGGATGCTTGGAGTAGTTGTCATCGCCGAGATAGCCGATGTCGCCGGCAAGCAGCAGTATGTCGCCCGTCACCTCCAAGGGGTGGGCTTTCAGATACCGCCAATTGTCGGCAAACTCCAGATGCAGGTCGGATGCGTATTGTATCTTCATATTGGTCATGCTTCTATAAACAATTAGGGTGTCCAGTTTGTCGTACTAAAAACGCACTGGATTAGCCCTGTTTGAAATGTTAATTTAAAGCTCTGATATTTAACGTTTTAGTAATAGAATTAGTTCTTTGAAAATTTGTGTATCTCATTGA